>JAFQFZ010000062.1 GCA_017398425.1 Clostridia bacterium
AACCGACCACACAACCGATCAAAAACATCCAAAACATACTGGTTCACTCCTGTTCATTGTAATGGGGGTTAAGGGGATATCCCCTTAGATACTGCCTTTTGTCCCCAAAAGGCGATGCTTGCGGGTAAGTGACAGATCTTCTCCCTTGCGGTCGAAGATCATCTCTCACAGTCTGAAAAAAATCACCGTACTTTTGCCGCAGGCGGTTTCAAAGGCGGTGTCCCACGATCTACCTCGCCGTCTTGAAGCACATAACAACGCTCGATTTTGAAGCCATCCTTGCCGCCGTATTCGTCTGCCATCAACCGATCCAAACGGACACAAACATCCTCGCCGTCAAGCGACGAGCCATAGATGGAATACCCACCTTGTCCGCTTTGAAAAGCTTTGTTATCGCTCGACACCACATAGGTACGTTCAAACGCTGTATACGGCTTTTGGAAGCTGTCCGCCGTGAACACGATATAGCCTTTTAAGTGTTTGCCTTGTTTTTCTGCCTCGCGGAATCGGCGCGTCAGTTCTTGATATGTGACATACACCTGCGGTGAATCGTGCTTCGGTTCAAACGTCACACCGACAAAATCCTCCGCATCCAACATATACTCTCCGCGTATCCATCCGAGATCTGCTTTTTTGCGTGCATCCGCCAACGATTCGGCTTCTACCATCACCGTCTTTCGCAACGTTTCGGTAATCACCACTTCGTATTCTTTCATTATGTTTCCTCCTTTTTGAAAATGGGCATAAAAAAACAGCCTGCGCATTGCAAGCTGTTTTTTGTAATTCTATCCGCTATTTGGGTTCACGTAATGGTATTTAATTTTTCAAGCACCCAATCGGCACCACATACACGCCGTCGTCGCGGCGATAAGCAATCTCGGTACCAGTGAGCACCATCAAGAAAGACGGCTCTTTCATTTTTTCGGTGTTTATCTTTTGCTTCAGCTTCAACAAATTCTCTGCCGCTTTTTCGATCTCAGAAGAACCGAGTTTCACTTCGATTGCCGCCCAGCGACCATCATTGAGTGCCACAATCGCATCCGCTTCCAACTCGGTTGCATCACGATAATGATATACCTGTCCGTCGATGGATTCCGCATATACTCTCAGATCGCGAACGCATAACGACTCGAACAAGAATCCGAAATAATTAAAATCTTCAAGCAAGCGTTCGGGATTCAAACGCATCACAGCCGCCGCCACCGACGGATCAATAAACTGACGTTTCGGGGTGGTACGAATGGCAGATTTTGACCGCAATGCCGGACTCCATGCCGGAAGATTTTCCGTGACAAAAATACGGTCTAATGCGTCCATATACTGTCGAATCGTTTTTTCGGACAAGGTATCATCACCGATACCCATCGCAATATCATCTTCAATTGTTTTATTTGTCGCCATCGTGGAGATGTTTCGCGCCAAAGAGCGAAGCAACGCACGCACTTTTGTGGGGCTTCTTTCGATGTCATCCACACGCGATACATCGTAATTGATAACCGCTTCTACATAATTGATGGCTTGCTGAAGGGCGGTTTTTTCATTCTCACCGATCGCTGCGGGCCAACCGCCACGCACGATCGCAAACGCGATGTCCTCAATGGTCATCTTTGAAAAACTGTCAATCTCCGTTTCACCATCAAACAAAGCGGCGAGAGATACCGTACCCGTGGACTCCAACGACTCGTACAAACTCATTGGGCGCATACGCATACGAGAAATTCGCCCTGTTCCGGTATGCTGCACTTCATCGTCCTGCGGCACGGCAGAACCGGTCAAAATAAACTGTCCGTGTTCACCGCGTTGATCGACCGCATAACGCACGGCATCCCATAATACCGGTGCCGTTTGCCATTCATCAAGCAGGCGAGGGGGTTCACCTTTGAGCAACAGCGACGGCTTTGTGTCTGCCGCTTTCAGATACGATACACGCTTATCCGGATCTTGCATATACAGTTCACTTTTTGCCGCACGCGCCGCGGTCATCGTCTTACCACACCATTTCGGTCCCTCGATCAATACCGCGCCGCTGGTTTGCAAATGCATTTGCAAAATATCATCCGCTATGCGATTCAGATACTTTCGATTCATAGATTTCGCCTCCTTGCATTTGTATTATATGCCATACTACCGAAAATATCAAGGGTTTACTACCGAAAATATTGATGTTTCGCTACCGGAATTGTGACTATTTTACTACCGAGATTGTAGATTTGTGGTTAGCGAGTCTGCGTGAACAGTTTGCGTACCGTTCGGGGCAGTTCCAATCTGTCACACAAATAATCATTGTAGTCCTTGCCCTGCGGTGGAAACCGATTGACCGCGCGAATGCCATATCGGTTTGTCAGCATCTCGCTGAGTGCTGCCGCACAATATTTCCCCGTTGCATCGTTATCCAGACAAAGCTGTACGTTGCGTATACCGGGATAATCGGCAAAATACTGTTTGAGCACGAGCGGAAAAGAACTCTCTTTGAGTTCTTTGGCTGGACGGTACACACCCGCAAGCGACACCAAATGATGCTCATTCCACGGACGGTTGCTCATCTTGAGCAATGTCGCAAACGATAGCAGATCGATCGCCGACTCAAACAAGCACACCGTATCGCTCTCGTGAGGGATGGAAAAAGAATACCGCTTGTCGCTTCCTTCTGCTTCACCGATAAACGAATTACCAATGCCGCGTATGCTCGCATACCGCGGCACAAGGTTTTTATCCATCCCCACAAACACCGCACTGTGATACGGGTAGCTTTCGTAAAACCGCCCCGTGGAAATACACAGAGCAATCAGTTCCTCATCGATGCCGCGGCTTTTCAGATAACGGATGCCGCGATTGGTGTTCTCGTTCACCGCAGGAAGCAACAGCGTCTTATCCTTTTGAACGGGCATTTTGGGCGTGTTTGTCGGAGTGGTCGGTGAGATCGACAACACCTCCAACACGCGCTCAAGCGCCTGCACAAAGGTCATGCCGTTCACTTGGATCAAATAGTCAAGCGCACTTTTACCGCCGAACCCGTGTGAAAACCAGTTCCACTTACCGTTGGAAATTTTCAAGCTATCGTGTGTACGGGTACAGTAGGTTGTACCCGTAATATGCACCAGCTCGTCGGGTTCGTACAACTGCAGATAGGTCAGCAGATCCAGTTCTCTTGCTTTCATAATCATATCGGGGGAATAATACGGCATTAAACAGTCTCCTTTCTTATCGGTCTTGTACACGCGGTTTCGGTGTGGAAGTATCGTCACCCTCATCGGGCGTGTCATCGAGCAATGCACTGTCCTTTTGATCCATATTGAGCAGGATATTCAGTTCCTTTAACCGCTTGCTTTTCTCGGCAAGCTCGGCTTCTTTCGGGAACGGCGTTTCCATTTCCACCCGCGCGTTTTCCAGTTGAGTTTGCGTGTTGGTCAGTTCAGCACGGGTAAGCTCTAGTTTGCCTTGCAAGCCGTCGATCACATTATCAAGACGAGTAATGTTACCGTAGATATCCGCACCGAGTACAACGGGGTGCGAGAGTTCGCCTTTGAGCATAATGCGGTATTCATTGGCAATACGGTCATAACAAATGGACATAGCAAAACCCCGATACTGTCCGAGAGGGACGGCATCGGAGCCTGTGATCGTGGTACACGCATCAATGATCGCTTTGCCTGCGACTTCTTTATCCATAAGTTCTTTGCCGTGTATCGTCATCCCGACAAAGCCTTCGGGCGGTTTCGGGTGTTCAAGCGCTGTGGCAATATCCTTTTCATAGCCTGCCACACGCTCGGTCAGACGAGCGATCATTTCGGGATATTTTTTGAGCACCAAATCTTCCAGTGCATACCGCTGGTTCAAGTGATTGGCTTTGAGCATATTCAGCTTTGCCACCTCCATATCGAGGTTGCATTTTTCAATAATCAGCGGATTGCCCGTTGCCAACGCTTTGATCTCGGAATAACTCAGCGCCGTTTCATCGACGTCTGCCGCCACGCGCACGGGAGCTTTGCTCGTCATAATCTGTGCGATGAATTTCTGCTTATTCTCCACAAGCTGATACAAATACGCATCAAAGGTGTTTTCGGTAACATACCGATAAATCTCCACTTCGGGATTTTGGTTGCCTTGTCGCACAATGCGTCCGAGCCGCTGTGCGAGATCGGACGGCCGCCACGGACAGTCGAGATCGTGAAGCGCAATCAAGCGGTCTTGACAGTTGGTACCCGCACCCATTTTGGCGGTACTGCCGAGAAGCACACGCACCTGACCGGAGCGCACTTTGGCAAACAGTTCTTTTTTCTTTGCCTCGGTGTTGGCATCGTGGATATACGCAATTTCTTCTTCGGGGATCCCCTTTGCCATCAGCTTCGCTTTCAGATCATCGTACACATTAAATGAACCGTCCCCTTTTGGAGTGGACAGATCACAGAACACCATTTGCGCGCTTTGGTTTTCACGGGTTCTGTCCCAAATCTCAAACACATTCCGCGCACACACCGCCACCTTGCCGTTTTCATCATCGGGGGCAAGCGGTTGTACCAACCGCATATCAAGCGCCAGTTTTCTGCCGTCGTTCGTAATGCGAAGCATATTATCGACGCTCGGATCCACACCGCCTGCGCGGATGCGCTCGGCGCGTTCCGCAAGCGATGTGATCATATCCCGTTGCAGTTCGGACGGGGTGATAACCTCGGTGTGAAAGTTGGCTTTTGGTACAGGAAGATGAAGCATATCCGCCGTTTGGATATCCGCCACCATTTTGAAGTTCGACATCAGCTCAGGAAGGTTGTAAAACTTCGCAAAGCGGGTTTTAGAGCGGTAACCGCTTCCTTCAGGCGAGAGTTCAATCGCCGTCACGGTTTCGCCGTAGGATGCCGCCCAATCATCAAAGTGGAGCATATTCATATCCTGCAGCATCCCGTATTGCAGATACCGCTGGATGGTGTACAGTTCCACCATACTGTTGGAGATCGGCGTACCCGTTGCAAACACCACACCGCGTCCGCCCGTCAGTTCATCAAGATACTGACATTTCATAAACAGGTCGGAGGATTTCTGTGCTTCGGTCTGCGCGATACCGCCGACATTGCGCATCTTAGTGGCAAGAAACAAGTTCTTGAAATAATGGCTTTCATCCACAAAGATACGGTCAACACCGAGCTGTTCAAAGGTGACAACATCATCCTTGCGAGATTGATCGTTGAGCTTTTCCAGTCGCGTTTCCAACGACTTCTTGGTGCGTTCCAACTGCTTGATCGTGTAGCGTTCCGCTTTGGCGGATTTCGCCTCGCTGATACCTGCCATGATCTCATCGATCTGCCGCTGAAGGATCACCTCTTGTCGTTCTTTGGACATCGGGATTTTTTCAAACTGGCTGTGTCCGATGATGATGGCGTCATAATCGCCCGTTGCGATACGCGCACAGAATTTCTTGCGGTTGCGGGTGGTGAAATCCTTTTTGGTCGCCACTAAAATATTCGCAGACGGATACAACTGCAACCATTCTGCCGCCCATTGCTCGGTGATGTGGTTGGGTACCACGATCAACGATTTAGTGCAAAGTCCGAGGCGTTTGGACTCCATTGCCGCCGCGACCATTTCAAAGGTCTTGCCGGCACCCACCTCATGAGCAAGCAAGGTATTGCCGCCGTACATAATGTGAGCGATGGCGTTGACTTGGTGCGGTCGCAGGGTGATCTCCGGGTTCATACCCGAAAAGCGGATATGCTGTCCGTCATATTCTCGCGGACGGATGGAGTTGAAGGTTTCGTTGTAGATGCGACACAACATATCCCGTCGGTCGATATCCTTCCACAGCCATTCGGCAAACTTGGCTTTGATAAGCTCCTGACGGTCTTGGGCAATCGCCGTTTCCTTTTTGTTCAGCACCCGTTGTTCGTTGCCGTGTTCATCCACGACTTTGTCGTAGATGCGCACATCCTTTTGGTTGAGTGTCTGTTCCAAAATATGATACGCGCTGATGCGTTTCGTGCCGTAAGTGCTGAACGCGCGCACGTTGGCGATATCCGCGTTTTTATTCGCAATATTCCACTCACCCGTAGCGCCGGAATACAGGATCTTCATCCGATTACGAGCGTAATAGTTGGTGCCGAGCAGGTCATACATAAAGTCCTCATACACCTTTGTCGGGATCCAGTTGACACCGATCCGCACACCGATTTCACCCGCTGTCAGATCGACGGGTTGCACCGTTTCCAATGCCGACACATAGCCATCCAGTTTTCCTTTCTGCTCGTCGGGCAACGCATCCCGTAACGCTTTTGCCATACGCAGTTTACGGCGGACATTCCCCGACAGATATTCATCGGCGGTGACAAACGGATAGCGAGTCAGATCCAAATGTGCCTGCGGGATTTCAGCAGCAGTCTGCGCACAATGAATATCCCGATAAATGACACCTGCGAGTTCCGTTTCCAGTTCTTCTTCGGTTTTGCCCGACAACTGCGCCATATACGGCATATCCACACGCGCTTTCTCGGAAATGGACACAGCGAGTGCTTCCGAAGCGGTATCCACCGATGTGACCGCTTCGTGCGGACGGATAGTGCGTTTTGTGAACATATCCGCTTTTCTCTTAAACTCGCCTTCTTCGTCCATGACTTCGAGCGAACACAGCAGATAATAACCCGAGTCATCGCTGAACGCCATACTGTTGCCGCGGCTGCTGATGCGACCGTATTTCTCAACAAAACGATCATAGAGCGTGTTCAGGCGTTCCTGCTCCTTTTGGATATCTTCATCGGGATAGCCTTCGGTTTGCAGTTCGATAAGCCGTCTGACACACTCGCGCAGTTCGATCAACCCGCGGATACGCTTTTCACCCGTCGCCGACACCTGTGCCGGGTGCATACGGGAATTTTCACGAAAATACAGTTTGCCGTCCACAATCGTAAAGCTGAAATTGCGAACAGACGGATCGGCAGGAATGGAGAGATCGTCTTGCGTTTCTTCCATCTCATAGTCGGTGATCTGTCCATCCAAATGCCCGATGGCGGTTTGCAGTTGTTCGGACAAATCGGCGTCCTCTATCGCTTGGCAAGTGCTATCCATACCGAAACGCGAGGATACCATTTCCATTCTGCCGAGGATCATTTCGGGATGCTGTACAAAATACGAGTTCATTTTGATCCCGTTCTCATCCGTATCCAAATGCACCCAATCGGGTTCGATGTCCGTTAAGTGGTCACGCTTTTGCAGGAACAGGATATCGCTTGTCACCACCGTACCGGCATTGTTCTTAAACGCTGTATTCGGCAAACGAATAGCACCGATCAGATCGGCGCGCTGTGCCAAATACTTGCGCACCGCCGAGTTTTCTTTATCCATCGTACCTTTGGAGGTGACAAACGCCACGATACCGCCCGGACGGACTTTATCGAGGGTTTTGCCGAAGAAATAGTCGTGAATGAGAAAGTGGTGTTTATCGTACCGTCGATCGGCAACACCGAAATCACCGAACGGCACGTTACCGACCGCCACATCAAAGAAGCTGTCGGGCATTTCCACCTTTTCAAAACCCGTCACGGCAATACGGCTGTTTTGATACAGTTGCCGTGCGATGCGACCGCTGATGCTATCCAGTTCCACACCGTAAACATGGCTATCCTGCATCGTCTGCGGCAGCATACCGATAAAGTTACCGACACCACACGACGGCTCGAGGATATTGCCGTTTTGGAACCCCATCTTTTGCAAGGCATCGTACATCGCACCGATGATCACGGGTGAGGTGTAAAACGCCGTCAACGCGCTGGCTCTCGCTGCCGCGTATTCGTCCTCATCAAGAAGCGATTTAAGTTCCAAATAATGAGGACTTCGATCATCAAAGCAATCCGCAAGACCGCCCCAACCAACATAACGGGATAGGATTTCCTGTTCTTCGGGAGTGGCAAGCCTATTTTCGGCTTCGATCGTCTGCAGAGTGCGGATCGCCGCCACATTGGCGGCATATTTCTCGCTCGGAGTACCGTAACCGAGTTCGGGATCGGTGATACGAAAATCGTGCCGCTGATACGACGGCACATCGGGATGCAGTTTATCGAACAGTACATAGTCGCGTTGCGGTTTCGGTGGTGCCAATGCGGTGTCCGTTTCTTTTTCAGGTGGTAATACCTCAACCTCATCAACCACTTCGTCCGGCTCGTCTTGATCGTCACTCACAGTTTCGACGACCTCATCGTGTATCGGTGGTGCTTCCTCAATGACTTCCTGCCGCTGTGCCGTTTCTTCCAAAAAGCGAAGCGGCTCCAGCGTATGATCCCGTCCGTACACCGAAAAAGTGCCGTCAAGATATTGTTCCATCGCTTCAAGAGCATTGTGCAGATACGAATAATGCCGATGATCGGGCGGTGTTGCTTCTTTCATCGGCAACAGCATCGTTTCATATATCTCTCGTACACGCGCAGGATCGGTCAGTTGTTCGGCAATCTCGTCCACCGACTCCCAATACTTGACAAGATCGGTCTGCTGATACGGACGTGGCATATCATCGGTCGCCGCGTAAAATGCCAATCGGATCCGATTGGCAAGCTGCTTGCGTTCATACGCGGGCATTCGCTCCTTGTCCGCTTTTGTCAAGAAACGGTCAACGGTAATCAACTGTTGTATGCGTTTGGCGATCACGCTCCACGACAGTTCCACCTTGGCATACGGCTCCATAATCGAACCGTGGCTGAAAAGTAATCCTTTGGAGGAATACGCTTTGTTGTCGTTACCCCCGTAACTGCCTCCGTCGCCGTGTGCTTTACGCAGGAAGGTTTCTCGCTCCTTTTGATCGGTGTGGGTGCTGTAAAACGCATACACACTCAATCGGTATTCTTCGCTTCCTTCACTACGCAACGCTTTATCGATCTCGTCCTGCGAAATAAAATAGGTGCGTTCAAACGCGGTGTTCGGTTCGGTTGTTTGGAAGATAACGGGTTCTCGTTGAAGGTCTTGCAATCGTGCGAGAACATTTTTCGGGCGATAAAAGCGAAAGCGCATCAAATCGGGATTTTGAGCGTGAGCATCCACAAACGCCTGCCATTCCTTTACGATTTTATCCAACCGTTCGGGATCCGCCAGCAATGCGGCAAGGTCTTTCTTTTCCTCATCAAACGATTTCCTCGAGGATAACACCAACTTCACGGTGGGAGCAAAGTTTTGCTCAGCCGCTTCCTCTGAAATATCCCGCACAGTAAACATCATCGTTTGTGCTAAACTCTCCCGTTCAAAGACAGGGGCGCGATCCAGCACATCCTGCGGCGCATACCGTCCGAGATCCAGCAGCTCACGAATACGCTTTGCCGCTTGTTCCCACGAAAGATGCGTTGCATACGATTGCAACGCACTCGTACCCTCGGCAATGTGCATACCATCCTCGCCGTACCAAAGCGAAATGCGGCGTCCATCATAATAGAAACCGGTGCCGTTTGTTTTATAATGCTCTTTGAGAAAAGCGGCATTATCTTCAAGCGGTTTGTCTTTCATAAAATACGCCACGATCTTTAACACACTTTCACGGTCATTTGCACCGATACAAAGCGCTTCGTCGATGATCTGCTGTGCCATTTTTCGCGGAGTGAAAATCGGTTCGCTTGCATCGCTTTCCGTCACCGAGGCGATACCGTCAAACAGCGACAGCTGTTGTGTATCTTGCGGTGGCAAATGCTTTGCTGACAGATTGACCGTATATTCGTGACGGTCGATGAGTTGCGCGGTAAAATCTGCTACACATCCCCACGAAAAAACGGACTCCTTTGTGCGGGAGAGGTAAGCACCCTCCCACATAAGAAGTCCGTCTTGCATCGGCTTATACCCAACCCGTTTTCCGTCTACGATCAGCTCCGTATAGCGGTCTTGATAAGCCGTTTTCAAATATGCCGCGCGTTCAGCTTCCTCGGTATGCACCGAGAAGAACAAGGCAATTTGATCTTTCTTGTAAATCAGGTCATCGTCGAGATTGGCGATGATCGCCATGATGATGGTTTCATCCAGCAGCGGCGGTAAATCGCTGTCGGTAATGGTACTGCTTAATTGTAAATCAGTTCGTTCAGCACCGTTTCCTCTGCCGCTTGTCGGATGTTGTTCATCATCCCCGTCCACTTGATCGGATCGCTCTCCTTGAGCTGTTCCGTCACGCCGCTCGCCCTTGCCGTCTGCGACACGATCTGCTGAATGTGTTCCCGTGCCGCTTGATCGATCTCTGTCAGATGTTCGTGGAGTTTGCCCGTCATCATCAGCGTGGTGAACAGGCTCTCCCGATGTTCCATCAGATACGCTCGGCGAAGCAACGCGTATTTGCCAAGGGGCGTGTTCGGCTCCTGCGCGGGCAGAAGGTTCGGGATCTGATATCCGTTTTGGTTCGTGTAAGTCATCGTTTTCGCTCCTTTCATCGTCAGCGGTTTTGTCTACGGCATCAGCATACACGACATCGGCATTTTGTGCAACGGTGCGATTCGTGTCAGTTTTGGTTTTTTGCAGTTGTTGTAAGGTGACAGCGATCACCGACAGATACTCGCCTGCGGCTTGCCGCAACGCCACACCGTAAGCGGTGAGCGATGACACGGTGTTAAAATGAAAAATATCGGTGAAATCCTCTCGTTCAAAATAGAGTTCCGTATTTATATCGCATCGTGCCAGCGCCATATACGATACGCTGTTGATCAGCAAATCATAAAACATCGCTTTGACTTCCGCATCGCTGAGATCTTCCAGCAAACTGCCTTGTCGCATATCGAGAATATCCGCTGTGTGGGTATCCAAGCTATCTGCTACGGCAATGCGTGTTGCGGAGATCAATGCCGTTTCGATGGAGGCGGTATCCACCGCATCCCCGTACCGCGATGCCAGTTCACGGATCATCCCTTCATCCATACGGCGATCATACTGCCAAATGGGAACGGGACGGGAATGGCGGCTTTCGTGGGTGTCGCTGATATCGAAATAATATTTGAGCCGTTGTTGTCCGGCATACGCTCGGTCTACCACCGCAATACCTTTGGCGTTGCGATTCACCCATCGCCCGAAGCGCTTGTTCCACGCATCCACCTCCAACACCGCCGTAGCATCGGGGCGCTGTGCGTACAGCAAAATCTGTTCTTCAAACAGCAAGCGGTAATTGCGACATGCCGTTTTCAAAAAGTCCATCCAGTTCTGTGCGTTTTTGGTGATGCGGGCAGACTGCTCACGGTACAGCTCGGTAATCAGTTCATACCTTGTCGGCATGTATATGCACCTCCCTTCATCGTGCCTCACGCTCCTTGTTGGATTTGTTTTGTCCTGTCAAACGGTCTAACCGTTCTCTTGCTCCCGAAGCGCGTTCCAACAGATCGCGTTCGGCGGCCGCACGATCGGTGATATAATGCCCCCAAAAGTAATTGTTACCGTTTGTACACTCCCACGTGACATACGGTGTGACCGCTTTCGGGTTATGACCGATGACAAATTCCGAGTCTCCGATATGCAACGAATCGGTGATCGTATAACCGATGTTTTGTCGTTCGCTCACGATTATCGCACCTCCTTGTTTTTGTGATTTTTGATTTGCTCGCGGATAACCGCGGCTTTCTCCTTTGCCCAATCGGGCAAGCACTCGTCTTTGACGATACCTTGTACATCATACCGTTCCCAGCGCACGTCCTTACCCGTGTACAAATTGATCGCAAAGCAGGCGTTTCCATAGTGGTTTGCCATCGAGCCGTTACCACCCGTGACAAACACAAGCTGTTTATCCGCAGTGCGGTATTCGGGGCGAAGCGCCGACGGTTTTATGGCTACCACTTGTCCTTTGATCGTCTCGGCGTGACTGTGCGGATGACACATATCTGCCGTGATCACATCCAGCGGTACGGTGATCTGTGCGCGTTCCTCACGCACTTTCTGACATTGGGCGAGTATCTGTTTGGCGTACTGTTCCATGATGTCCAGATAATCGTCGCTGACAACGCTGTCTTCATACCGTTCTTGGATATAACAGATAAACGCCTTTTGCTCGCACAAGGTGCAAAGAAACGGCGCTGTTTCGTTTAACGGATCCTTTGCAAACACTACCTCCTTTTCGCCGATCCGCAATGCCGACATCACTTCGTAATTTTGAATCATTCGTTTTTCTTCGCTCATACCATGTTCACCTCCTTTCCGCAATAGCACCTCACGGTATGTACAAAGCGGTCAAGTGCTTGTGACCTGACCGCCTTTTGAAACATCACTTTTTCTTATTGTGTCGGATTTGAAGCACGATCTTCAGCACCAAAAATGCCACCAAAATACCGAGCGCAATACAGGCTTTTACAGACATTGTTCATCATCCTTTACTGTCCGTTTCGTTTTTGTTTACGGCGGCGGATCACCAGTGCGATACACGCACCGCCCGAAATAAGACCGGCAATCGCCGTCACCAGCATCAATGCAGGAAGCACCGCACGACTGTTGTCACCCGTTTTCGGAGAGTCCACTGTCGGGATGATGGTGTTGGTGATATCAAAGCCATCGATCGTCGAGGTGTAATGCTTCACGGGTTTTTCCATCACCGTGTAAGTGACTTTCTTGCCCGCTTTGTAAACGGGAAGATCGACGAACTCATAGTGCCATACATCAGGTGACTCTGCATCGGTCATTGTCACTTCGGCGGTGTCGATTTCTTCACCGTCCGCGCACAAGGTGAGCATCACCGCTTCGGGGCGAAGCTCGGCAGCATTACTGCCGTCATTCCAGATCTTGCGACCGCTGATGGTGATCGTTTCGATTTCGTGCGTGTTCGTCAGATTGAAGCCATCAATGGTCTTGGTATATCCTTCAACCACATCCTCGTCGATCGTCCACTTGATTTCAACACCGCCGTCGCGGTACTTATCGAGTCCCGTCCACGAGTATTTCCATTCATCCTCGGCGGTTACGGTCTTGGCATCGTATTCGGTACCGTCACGATAGAGGCGAACCGTAATTTGATCGGGGCGGAGTCCGTCACGGTCATTATCATCCACCCACGTTTTGAAGCCTGCCACATCGGTGGTAGCCGTTTCGTGCGTGTTGATAATATTGGTGCCGTCGTAAGTGGTGGTGTACCCCTCGACCGCATCCTCGGTAATCGTCCATTCAATCTTCACACCGCCATCGCGGTACACATCAAGATCGGTAAACAGATACGCCCACATGCCGTCCACATCCGTGACTTCTTGTGTGAGGAATTCTTCGCCGTCACGGTAAAGGCGCACGGTAATCTTCTCGGGACGCACACCGTCTTGGTTATTGTTATCGTTCCATGTTTTGGTGCCGCCGATCTCGGTCTTGGCGGGAGCGTGCGTGTTCACGATGTTGTAGCCTTCATAGGATGTCACATATTCGGGCACCGCATCTTCGACCACCGTCCACACGATTTCCTCGCCGCCGTCGCGGTATTTATCCAGTCCCGACCACGCATACTTCCATTCGTTTTCAGCAGTCACGGTTTTGACATCGTATTCTTCACCGTCACGCATCAGACGAACCGTGATCTGTTCGGGACGGACACCGTCTTGGTTGCCGTTGTCATCCCATCGTTTTTGACCGCTGACCTCCACGGTTTGCGGTGTATAGTGGTTGGTGATGTTAAAGCCGTCATACGTGGGGGTATACCCCTCGACGGGATCTTCTTTCACCGTCCATTCGACCAGCAAACCGCCTTGCTCGTATTTATCAAGATCTGTCCATTCATACTGCCACGCATAGCGCGCGTGTACGGTTTGAGAACTGTATTCCACACCGTTGCGGTACAGACGAACTGTAATACTATCGGGACGGATGCCGTCCTGATTGTTACGGTCATCCCATGTCTTTTCACCGCGCACAAAGGTCTTTTCGGTGATATGGGTGTTGGTGATATTGAACCCGTCATAGGTGGTGGCATATTCGGGAACAGCATCTTCCGCAATCGAATACACGATCTCCACGCCGCCGTCACGATATTTATCAAGGTTTGTAAACGCATAGCGCCATTCACCTTTGGACGGTTTCACCACTTGGCTGTCGATCTCTTTGCCATCGGCATACAGACGAACGGTGATACTCTCGGGACGATACCCGTCTTGGTTATCGTTATCCACCCATGTTTTTGTACCGCTGACTTGTGTTTTTTCGGGAATGTGGGTGTTGATGACATCGAAGCCGTCATACGAGGTTTCGTATCCCGGGATGGGATCTTCTTTGATCTCATATTTGATTTCGATGCCACCGTCACGATATTTCGGCAGGTTGGTGAATTCATATTCCCAGCCGTCTTTCTCGGTCACTTTCTTGCTGTCGATTTCCTTACCATCGGCATACAGACGGATCGTGATGCTGTCGGGACGGATGCCGTCTTGGTCGCCGTTATCATCCCACGTCTTGGTGGTGAAGGTTTTGACAACACCTGTTTGATGGGTATTGATAATGGTAAAGCCGTTGTAAGAGGTTTCATACTTCGGGACAGCATTTTCGCTGATGGTGTATTTAATTTTCGTGCCGCTGTCGTTGTATTCGGGCAGATTGGAAAACGTGTATTTCCAACCGTCTGCGGCAGTAATCGCTTGTGACTTATACAGTGTGCCGTCTGCCAGCAAGTTGACGGTGATTTTGGAAGGACGAACGCCGTCGCGGTCGTTATCGTCCACCCAAGTCTTTGTCACCGTGATGCTGGTTTTCGGTGCATCACCGGTCTTGATCGACATATATCCTGCCATCGGGTCGGGAACCGATGAAGCAACAACCGCTTGTGACGTATCGCCGTTTTCGAGGTTGCCGCCGTAAATGAGCATCGACGGACTGGTCGAGGTGCTGAAACCGTGGTTTTTATTGATACGCGAACTCGCAAGCGCATTGGTGATCGGCTTGGTTGTCCAAAGCGTGAGGTTATTGCCGCTTTTGGAAACATTGACATAATCGGGAAACACGCCTGTCGTATTCATCTTCGACAACAAGCCTTTGGAATCCGTCACCGTCGCTTGATAGCGCTTGTTAGTAGCATTCCAATTCAAGGTAATCGGTTTGGAGGTAGCCGTTGTCTTGGAGGAATACATAAAACTCGGAATATCGTCAAACTGTTGGTACGCCGTCACAAATTGCTTGTAGCGGTTCGTATAGTAAGTTTCCTGATCGGTCGTGGCAAAGTTGGAAAAACTGCTTTGAAGTGTGGTTTTCAACGCTTCGCCCGTGATCGGATCACGAATGCCGCAGATAATTTCCCACAGCACAATCTGCGCGATAGCATGCACATCGGCATCTTTCGTGGGGTTCATGTGGTCGGCAAGAGCGACCACACGATAGATACCTGTCACGATCTTTTGATGCTTGGGATCGGACGAGTTCTTGAGCGCCGTCCAATACTTGTTGGCTTTGGACGAATCAATGGTCGAGTCAATCGTAAGACCTGCACCCGGCTCAATACAATAGCATTGTTTACTACCGCTATCGAGCGTGAAGTGCATGATGTGCTCGTCCTTTTCCTTTACGACCACCGATGCGGTGTTTACCGTACCGTCGCTCTTAAATGGCGGCGTGAGTTTCACATCCTTCAACGCATAAATTGCCGATCGTGTACACGCGGGAGATTGCGGTGCCGCTAACACGATGGAAGGTGCGTAGCTCATCAGCAAGGCGAAAATCAACACCAAGCTGACAAGCACTTTCAGACTTTTCTTCATGTCAGAATCAATCCTTTCTTGATTTGGTGGTATATATAAAAACGCCGCTTCAAGCAATCCCGACTTGCTTGAAACAGCGTTGAATGGGTAACAAAAAAGGGCAACCGTTTTCGATTGCCCTTTGTGATACGCGATATTCAGTTGTGATCAGTGGAGAATGTACAGCCAGCCGTAAGTACCGTCATACTCACTCGGATGATACTCCGCAACGGCTCTCATCGGATCTCCAGCCTGCAAGCCACGCCACGCGATGGTGTTGTCGATGTGCGAACGGATCCGTGCTTTCATCGCTTCGTAGGTGTCATCCTCGTCCCACGTCATCGGCGGCAAAAACGCCGCATTGCTCGGTGTTGCCGAGTAGTCGATCTCCATACCGAGGCTTTGCAGATACGCATTGGCATAACTTTCGGCTTCGCTGATCGTCATCGTGCGCGGAGCAGCCGTTGTGGTTGTGGTCGGTTTGGTGGTTGTCCGTGTAGTGGTTGTAGTTCTCACGGTTGTTTTTGTTGTGGTCGGCTTGACCGTTGTACGCGTAGTAATCGGTACCTTTGTGGTTGTTTTCGTTGTCGGCACCGTGACGGTTGTTTGCGTGGTCTTTTTGGTAGTACGCGTTGTCACCGTGGTTGCCGCTGTGGTTTTCTTGGTTGTCACCGTTTCCGACTTTGTGGTGGCTTTGGTGGTTTTTGCCGCCGTTTTCGACGATGTAGTGGTAACGGTCGATGTTTTCGTTGGTTGCTTCGTTGTATCCGTCACACTTGTGGTGACAGCCGTGGTTTCGGTTGTGAAAACCGTGCTGTTCTCGGCTGAAAAAAAGGTGGTTGTGGATAACGCCGCGTCGTTTGTGGGATCCACGATCAATGTCGGGTTATCGGTGTTCGGCTTCGGTGTGTCCGGTGCTGTTTTCGGTGAGCAAGAACAACATGTCACCACCAGCATCAGTGCAAGCATCGTGATAAGCAGTTTTTTCATTCGGTTCGCCTCCTCTGTGGAAAATTGTACACAAACCGCGTCGAATTTGCAAGGATGAGCGCCCTCTAATATTATCTTTTTCAGGCAGTAACAGGTAGTTATTGAGGGGGAGAGGTGTGGAGAGGGGGAACAACAAAAACGCCGCAGTTCCCCGTGTTTTTGCTGTTTTTGGGCAGACCACTCCCTTGTTAGTGGTTATCGGTTTTGTTCTCGCTGTCGTTTCCGATAGAGCTCGAGCGCTTTCACGATGGTATCTTCAATGTTTTGTGCGGGCGTCCCCGGCTTGAAGAATTTGCTGATACGGTCGCGTGGGATTTGGAATTTTTCTTTTTGGTTCGGTTTTGTTTCTTGCAGGATCGACAGGATGACTTCGGGCGTCAACTGCTGCATCTGCGAGAATTTCCGCATTTTGATCGCTTGTGCGTGAGAGGGTGTACATTCCTCCAATTCAATGAGTTCGAGTAAGTCTTGCTGTTCTTTTTCAGTAAGGTATGACAGTTCCACCGCAGGACGCATGGCCATTCTGCCATCGTCCACCAGTTGCAACAATTCGGGCGTTAAATTGGTGAGACGGATATAGCGTTGGATCTGCGTGGTGCTATCGGGAGAGTTGTCTGCCAGTAGTTCTCTTGATGTGATTCCCAACTTCTGTCCCACTGGGACAGAAGTTAAATCGGTGCGTGATCCTTGCCGTCGCATCGCATCCAGTTTCATTTTATACGCAAAGGCTTTCTCCGACGGTAAGATCGTTTCGCGTTGTAAATTGGAGTCTACCATAATAATGGTGGCTTCTTCGTCGGTCAGATCGCGTACAATACACGGCAAATGCGTTTTGCCTGCGGTTCTTGCGGCAGCTTTTCGTCGGTGTCCTGCGATCATCTCATACCCGCCGTTCGCTTTCGGTCGTACAAGCGCAGGCACCATAACACCGTATTCGGTGATACTTTCCACCATACGGTTCATGTCATCGTCCATACGCACTTGAAACGGATGATCGGGAAAATCACTGATGTCGGCAATCGGAATATCCCGTACCGCTTCGCGCTGTGCTTCGTCGCGTTCGGCTTGCGTGGTGAACAATTCATCGACCGATGTCAAAAGGCTTCCCGCGTTGTTTTTCGCCAATGCCCTGCACCTCCTTTACAAGATCGGCATACGCTTTTGCGGCTTTGCCGTGAGGATCGTGTTTGAAAATGCTTTTATCGGCGGTGCTGATTTCCGCCAATCGCACCGTAGAGGGAATAACGGTCTGAAACACGGGAAAGTGCTGTCCGAAATTCTGCCGCACGGCTTGTACGATGTCTTTTCGAAAATTGGTATCGTTAGTCATAGTGAGAAAGATGCCGCCGACCTTTAACTGCGGATTGATCTGCCGTTTCACTTGTGCGACCGTGCCGAGCAGTTCGGTCATATCTTCTGCCGCCAAATAGTCCGCTTGTACGGGAATAAGAACATAATCCGAAGCGGATAACGCATTGATAACGAGCATACCGAGCGACGGACGGCAATCAAGCAATACATAATCATAATCTTTCTTTACGCTGTCGATATACCGTTTTAAGACCGTTTCACGACTCATAACGTTCACAAGGCTCACTTCCACCGCCGATAAACAGCGATTGCCGGGAACATAGTCAAAACCCTCCTTGTGATGAAGTATCTCAGGATGATCTCGACCGGTATCCCCGGCAACCACATTGTTCATACAGTTTGCAAGCGTAACAGGCATCTCATGAGGTTTTCGCTGTCCGAGCATTTTCGTAAGATCGCCTTGCGGATCGACATCCACAAGCAACACGCGTTTGCCGTTCAGCGCTAACCCTGCACCGATGTTGTACACGCTTGTGCTTTTTCCTACGCCTCCTTTCTGATTCGCAATCGCGATGACTTTGGGTTTCATAGAACTTCCTCCTTCCAATAAAATAAGCCACCCATTTTATACAATAAAAACGGGTGGCTTCGTGGGAGATATAAGGCCACATTCGATTTTTGATTTGAACGCTTCATCCAAAAAATTTTTTGCCTGCTAATATTTTGCTAATATCGCCCTATGTACTGACAATCATAACGGTGTCATTCGAGGAAACTCACAGATATTCAAAACGCCCGAAAACCCTTGTGGCAAAGGGATTTGAGTGCATTAAAGGAAATTTCGGTGTATCGAATGAAATCGGACTTTTTGAACTCCTAAGCGGAAGGTCGGGGATTCGAATTCCTTCAGGCGCGCCAAGGAAACGCACTTTTGTCAAAGACAAAGGTGCGTTTCCCGTTAAATCCGTCCTTGCGGACGGCGTGCGGATTTCACGAAAAAACGATTCTCTTTTTCCCTTTGCCTTTTGCCGACGGGTGTGCTATGATAACGGTATAGGATTCTTTTTCAAAAAAGGCAGGGATCGGTATGATTTTGAAACACGCGCGGGTGCTGAACTCGTCCACGCACCGCTTTGACCGCGAGGCGGTCGTCATCGAAAACGGACGCATCGTCTCCTTTGACGGCAACGCCGACGGCGAGGTATTCGACTGCGAGGGTCTCTTTGTTCTGCCCGGCATGATCGATACCCACATTCACGGCTTCGGCGGTGAGGAATTTGCCAAGCCCGAGGGCGACTTCGGCAAAGCTCCCTCCATCCTGTCCGACGACGGCGTGACGGGCTTTGCCGCCACGGTGCGGTGCATGCCGCTCGACGAGATCGCGGCGTGCATGAAAAACGCCGCCGCGCACATCGGACAAGCGACGGGCGGTGCGAAGGTGCTGGGCATCCACTGCGAAGGTCCGTTCGTCTCCGAAGAACGCCGCGGCGCGATGCATCCGCCCCGCCTGACCTGCGACGTCGCGACGATGCAAACGCTCCTCGACGCCGCAAACGGACACCTGAAACTCATGACCATCGCGCCCGAACGCGAAAACGCCGCCGCGGTGATCGCCCACGCGACCCAAAACGGCGTTGCCTGCTCGATGGGACACACCGACGCGACCTATGCCGTGGCAGAAGCGGCGGTGGACAGCGGCGCTCGCCGCGCCACCCACGTCTTCAACGCGATGCGTCCCCTCTCCCATCGAGAAACGGGCATCCTCGGTGTCAGCCTGACCGACGACCGCGTCCACTGTGAGATGATCGCAGATTTCGTCCACCTCGACCCCGCGACGGTCAAGCTCGTCTACCGCGCGAAGGGCGCAGAAAACATCACCCTCATCAGCGATGCGGGACGGATGTCGGGACTCCCGAACGGTCAGTACGAGGTCGGCGGCATCCTGCGCACCGTCAAGGACGGACTCTGCCTCGATCCCGAAGGACGCATTGCGGGCAGTTGCTTTTCCATGCTCAAGGGCGCACAAAACCTGCTGTCGCTGGGTATCCCGCTCGAAGAGATCGCGCAGATGGCGTCGGAGAACCCCGCCAAAGCACTCGGCATGTTTGACACCGTCGGCTCGATCGACATCGGCAAGCAAGCCGACCTGATCGTGTGCGACGAGAAGTTGCACATTCGCGCCGTCTTTGTGGACGGCATCCAAGTGAAATGAGGGAGCCACACATGACCTATCTCGGTATCGACATCGGCGGCACGACCGCCAAGCTCGGCATCGTCGACGACGACGGCACGATCCTTGCGCGCACCGCGGTCGCGACCGCCGGTCTGCAAGACGGCGCGGCGATCGTCGACGCGATCCTGCAAGCCGCCGCTCCTTTGGTCGAAACGCACCGCCCTGCGGCGGTGGGCATCGGTTCGGCGGGACGCATCGACGTCCAAAACGGCGTGGTGCTTCGCGCGGGAAATCTCCCGTTTCAAAACGAGCCGCTGTGCGCGAAGGTATCGGCGGCACTGCACCTGCCGACCTTTCTCGACAACGACGCAAACTGCGCCCTTTTGGCGGAAGCGACGTGCGGCGTATGCACCGATTGCCGCGACGCGCTGATGGTCACGCTCGGCACGGGTGTGGGCGGTGCCATCCTCATCAACGGCACGCTCTACCGCGCGCACAACTACCGCGCGGGCGAATTCGGGCACTTTGTGTTTGACAAGGACGGCCCGCCTTGCGTGTGCGGACTGCGCGGTTGCTTTGAGCATTACGCATCCGCCACCGCCCTCGTCAAAGCCGCCCAAACCGCCGCCGAGGAACACCCCGACAGTCGGCTTGCCGCCGCCAAGCCGCACAGCGCCAAGGCGGTGTTCGATGCCGCCGAGGACGGTTGCCCCGTCGCCGAGGACGTGCTTGCCGCCTACGGCGAGACACTCGCCCTCGGGCTCAACAGCTTACTCAAAATTTTCATGCCGCAATGCATCGTGCTGGCGGGCGGTGTTGCCAATGCGGGTGACGCGCTTCTCCGACGCACGACACCCCACCTGTTGCCCGAAGCGGAACTGCGACTCTCTTCTTTCGCTTCGGATGCGGGTCTCATCGGCGCCGCGATGCTGGCGAAGATCCAATAAAGTAAACAAAACCACCAGCTTAGCCGGTGGTTTGCACTGCCCCTATAAGGGGTTGTTGCCGGCTTAGCCCCCTATAAGGGGCGCTGAAATGTTATTATCGCATCACACGCACAGCCACCCGTAAAACGGGTAAAATGGATCAACCTGCTCTTGGCTCCCTCTGACGAGGGAGCTGTCCGAGCAAAAGCGAGGACTGAGGGAGAGAAAGGCCTGACTACCCCTCCGTCTGCGGCTAAGCCGCATCCACCTCCCCTGACAAGGGGAGGCAAGGGGTTGCTCTGCTTCGTTATTGCTCCCCCGGTAGAACCGGGGGGGTATTTCACACCTAAAGGCAGAAAGTAAAAAAAGCCGCACTCGCCAGAGTGCGGCTTTTCTGTTTTTTTATCGCGGAAGCGCGGCGCGTTCGATGGTGATGACCGAGAGAATTTCTCGCGTCGCTTCATCGAGATCGCCGCCGATCTCCAGCGTATTGCCGTTCACCGCGACGTTCACGCTCCATTTTTCGTCTACCTTGCCGCCGAGGAACGGAGCAAAGCTCAGCATGCCGTCTTCGTAACGATAGGTCGTTTCGAACAGCTTCACGTTGCCGTTGCCATCCGTCTTCATACCCATTTGCACAAACGCCGTTTCCATCGCGGAGGCGTTGAGCTGCGATTTGCTCATGCTCAGCATCAGCAGCAACGTGTTCATATCCACGTCCATCTCGGCGAGCATTTCGTCCACTTCTGCGCGGCTGATGCCCTGCGCTTCCATGATCTGATAGTACCCGTCGTTTTGCAAGAAGACCAACATGCGATCAAAGAACGTCTGCATAAACGATTCGGTTTCTTCAAGGTTGAGATGGAGCGCGCAGGAATCGTCCTTGTCGAACGTCACATACACCGTCAGCGGTTCTTCCACATCGAATATATCCATCATCGCTTCGATATCCATACCGGGATACATCCCGCTGAAGGCATCGACGTTCTGTCCGGCGGCGATCTCCTTCTTGGCAAGCTCCACAAATTGATCCATTCGCAACGACACTTTCCACGTGTCCTGCAGACCCGTCTTTTTGCCGTTCATCATAAACAGCACGACCACCGCCACCACGATCGCCACCAATCCGATGATCGCCGCCACGATCCAACCGATGGGCTTGGGCTTCTTGACGGGCTCTTCCGGCACAACGACCACGCGGCGGGGCATATCCTCCGGCGTCAGCAATTGCGTCTCTTCTCCCAACGACGGCGCACCGCACATCGGGCAATACTCCTCCCCTTCGGGAAGGGGGGTCTGGCATCTTTGACACAACATAACGTTCTCTCCTCTCACTTATCGTACGTTCAACGCGCGCTGCGCGTCGATCAACCGCTGCAAATTGGCGTTCTCGTATTCATTGAACACCGCCATATCAAACTGCTCGGGCGGCACCGTGCCGCGATACCAGCTCAAGCTGTTGAAATAGGCTTGGATCTCCTGATCGTTGAACAACCGCCCGTGACGCGCATAGATCTCATTGATGGCGGTCATGAGCGTATCGGCATCCATGTAGTTGTATTCCGACTCGCGCAAATGGCGGCGGTCGCTGTCGTAAAACACAAATTCCGACCGCGTGTCGCGCACCTGCGTGGTGGTCGTGGTCGCGACGGTCGTGGTGGTGGTCGCGACGGTCGTAGTGGTGGTCGCGGTAGTCGCGGTGGTCGTAGTGGTGGTCGCGGTGGTGGCGCGAGTGGTCATCAGCGACTCGTATTCCTCCTGCGACGGGATCCACACGATCGACGGATTTTCCATATCCTGCGGCGTTTTTGCAAACAGCTCGATCCCGATCCACACCAGCACACCGATCAACGCCGCGCTGACCACACAGATCAGCACGATCAACAGCGTGCGTACACCGTCCTTTTGCGGGACGGGAGCCATGGGCGGCGAATTCAACGGACAACCGCATTGACGGCAAAACCCGCTTCCCTCTTCCGAATTCGCGTGACAGCGAGGACATTGCATAACGACCGCCTCCTTTTTTATAGTAGTATAGCAAAGCGATCGAACGCTGTCAATCCCGCTCCCCGCGCTTTTACGTCAAAATGTTTCGGAAAAATCTCCAGAATCCGCACAAAACCCCACCTAATTTCTGCAGTTCTCCATAAACTTCTGCAAACCGCTTGCTTTTTCGGCGAAAATCTGGCATAATAGAAAAAGCGTAATATGAGGTTTTGTGCATTTTTGTCTCTTCCCGCACAACTCTCGTCCACCAACGACAGAAATGAAATCAGGGGTTGGCCATGTTACAAATCGTCATTAACGTGATCGGCATCATCACCACGGTGCTGCTCTCGTATCAAATAGTATATGCACTGATCGGTCTGTTTACCCGTCCGCGTCGCTTTGAAAACGGCGGTGATCACCGCTTTGCCGTTCTCGTTTCGGCCCGCAACGAGGAAGCCGTCCTTGCCGGTCTTCTCGACAGCCTGCACCATCAAACCTATCCGTCGGACAAGATCGATCTGTACGTCGTCGCGGACAACTGCGCCGACCGCACCGCTGACATCGCCCGTTCGTTCGGTGCAACCGTGCTGGAACGCCACGACGCCGCACACATCGGCAAGGGCTATGCACTCAATTTTCTTCTTCACTACATCCGCTCCGAAAAGGGCGACGACTTTTACGACGGCTTTTTGGTGTTCGACGCGGACAACGTGGTCGAGCCCAACTACATCGAAGAGATCAACAAGACCTTCTCCAACGGCTACCGCATCGTCACCAGCTACCGCAACTCCAAAAACTTCGGTGCCAACTGGATCACCTCGGGCTACGGCATTTGGTTCCTGCGCGAGGCGCGCAGTCTGAATCATCCGCGTATGCTAGTGGGTTCGAGCTGTGCCGTGTCGGGCACCGGTTTCCTGTTTCATCGCGACATCCTCAAAATGCACGACGGCTGGAACTTCTTTTTGCTGACTGAGGATATCCAGTTCAGCGTCGCCTCCATCCTCAAGGGCGAAAAGATCGGCTACTGCCACGACGCCGTCTTCTACGACGAGCAACCGACCTCCTTCCGCCAATCGTGGAACCAGCGTCTGCGCTGGGCGCGCGGCATTTTGCAGGTGTTCGGTCATTACAGCGGTCACCTCTTCTGCGGCATCTTCCGCAACAAGTACAAAAACCGCTTCGCACACTACGACCTGTTTGTGACGGTGTTGCCGTTGGCGGCGATCACCTTGTTCACCATGCTGTGCATCCTCGCCAACGCCATCGAAGCCGCCGTGCAGTTCGGCACCATCGGCTTCTGGAACCACATGATGAGTGCGGTCATCAGCCTGGTGAGCGCCTACGGTATGTTTATGCTGATGGCGATCGTGGTGTTGCTCACCGAATGGCGCATGATCCGTTGCTCGACTCCGCGCAAGCTGCTGTCGGTGTTCACGTTCCCGCTCTTCATGTTGCTGTGGATCGTGGTCGGCATCATAGTGCTGTTCCGCAAAGTGCAATGGGTCCCCATTCAACACAGCGTCAACGTCAGCGTCGACGAGATCAAAAACGACGCCCCGAGATCCGAATAACCAAAACAGCAAAGCGACGGTCGCCCGAAAGGAGGACCGTCGCTTTCTTTTTGCAGATAACCCGCTCTTACAAATTGACCAGCACGCCGATGAGCGCCAAGAAGATGAGCACCGCCGCCACCGCGCCGAGCGCCACGCCGGCCGTGCTGACACCGTTGCGATATCCTCTTTGACGGGCCACACCGCCGAATGACAACGCCAGGATCGGAAACACCGCAAACACCAAAATGGGCCCAAGCAAAGTCGCAAAAAATTCTTCTTCAAAAAATCTCATATCGCTCAGCGTAAACGTTTCGATCATCAGGGAGAACGAATACACCACACCGATGATCCCCAGCACCATCGACGCGATACCGAGACCGCGACCGGGGATCTTCGGCTTTTCCACGACGTACACCGGTTGATAGGGCGGCTGATAAGGCGATTGATAGGGCGGTTGCGCCGTATAGGGAGCCTGATAGGGCGGCTGATACGGTGCTTGATACGGCGGTTGCACATACGCCGCTTGTTCCGACTGCGCATACGTCGGCGGCGTTAAACGGGAGCCGCACCCCTCACAGTAATCCGCGTCCGCCGCCACATCGATACCGCAGTACGGACATTTGGTCATTTCCATGATGAAAGTCCTCCTTTGATCGTTTTGGGTATACTCTCACTATACTGTATTTTGCCGAGAAATGCAAGAGGGAACATCCATGTTCCGTGAAGCGCGGCGGCTTGGCCGGAAAAGAAAAAAGCAAGCCCATCGGCTTGCTTTTCTTTTCTTTGGAGCGGCTTACGAGGCTCGAACTCGCTACCTCCACCTTGGCAAGGTGGCGCTCTACCAGATGAGCTAAAGCCGCAAACGCAAGACATAGTATAGCACCCCATGTCGTTGCTGTCAAGAGGAAATTTTAAAAATTTTTCTCACATCTTTTCCGCGAGCGTCGCCAGCATCTCCACCGCCGCATCGATGCCCGTCGACGTGCTGTTGATCATCACGTCGTAGCCCTCGGGCGAACCCCATTTGCTCTCACAATAAAAATCGTGATATCCCGCGCGCTTTTTATCGGTGCGCTGCATCAGTGCCGCCGCATCGCGCTCCTTGAGCCCGCGCTTCGCCATCACGCGTTGCACACGCGCGTCCTTGTCGCCGTAGACAAACACAGAAAGCACGTCCTCGCGCTCCGCAAGCACGTATTCCGCACAGCGTCCGACGATGACACAGCTGCCCTCCCCCGCGACCTCGCGGATCGCTTCGCTCATCGCCAGGAACACACGGTTGCCGAGCGGCAGGGAAGCTTCGCCGCCGAAGCCGTGCGCACCGACGGCAATGGAATACAGAAAACTGCTCGTCGGCACTTCATCGAGACTCTCCACCATATCCTCCGTCATGCCGCACCGCACCGCCGCCTTGCTGAGCAGATTGCGGTCGTAAAACGGGATCCCCAGTCGCTTTGCCAGTTTTTCACCCAGCTCGTGACCGCCGCTCCCGAATTGCCGTCCGATGGTGATGATGATCGATTTCATGAAAAATCCCCCTTTGGAATCTGTTTTCGTTTCTTGCCCGACGTCCGTCGCTGTCACACCGCGGCAAACAGTCGCTCGCCGTCGGTATGCGTGATGGTGACGGTGACCGTCTCGCCCGCGGCAACCGTGCCCTGCAGGCAACACGGCAAATAGCCGCGCGTGTAGCCGACTGCTTCGCCGTCGGACACCCGCGTTTCGCACAGCACTTCCTGCACCGTGCCGACCGTCTCGTTCAGGATCTCACGGCGCACCGCTTCGCACGCCTCGCCCATGCGGTGGGCGCGGTCGGTCTTCACCGCGTTGTCCACCTGATCGGGTGCCGTCGCCGCACGCGTACCGCGGCGGCGGGAATAGGGGAACACGTGCGCCTTGGCGAAGCGTATCTTCGTTGCAAACGCCAGTGACTGCCGGAATTCCTCTTCCGTCTCGCCGGGGAAGCCGACCATGATGTCGGTGGTGAATACCGCCTCGGGGAACACCGCGCGCAGGCGGTCGCACGCCGCCTCAAACGCGGCGGTATCGTAATGCCGATTCATGCGGCGAAGCGTCGCATCGCATCCGCTTTGCAACGCCACGTGGAATTGCGCGCACAGCTTGTCGACCGCACCCAGTCGCGCAACAAGCTCGTCTGTGATGTGATCGGGTTCGAGCGAGCCGAGTCGCACGCGCTCGATCCCCTCGACCGAGGCCGCCGCCTCCACCGCATCGCTGAGCGACAGCTCCGTGTCCTTGCCGTAGCTTGTGAGGTTGATGCCGACGAGCACCACCTCGCGGTAGCCCGCTTTGACGAGCGTGTTCAGTTCGTCGACGATCGCCTGCGGGTCGCGCGAACGCACCCGTCCGCGCGCATACGGGATAATGCAATACGAACAAAACCGATCGCATCCGTCCTCCACCTTGACAAACGCACGCGTGCGCTCGTCGAAATCTTCAATGCACAGCGGTTCGATCACGCGGTCGTGCGCGGTGATGCACACCACGCGCTCCCCGCTTGAGCGAAACCGCTCGATCGCCTCGACCACGTCGTGCCGTCGGGCGTTGCCGAGCACCACGTCCGCCTCGTTGAGCGCCGCCGCCGCCTCGGGAAACGCCTGCGGCATACATCCCGTCAGCACCAACACCGCCTGCGGTTGTTCACGGCGAATGCGCCGCAGAAGCTGACGCAGTTTGCGGTCGCTCTCCCCCGTGACGGTGCAGGAATTGACGATGACGACCGCCTCCCCCACGTTCTCCATGCCGGTGTGGTAGGTCGCGGTGCAGTAGCCGTGACGGCGCAACAGCGCCGCCATCGCCTGCGATTCGTATTGATTCACTTTACATCCTAAGGTATATATATAGGAGTTCATGGCATACTCGCTTTCTTGGTTTTCCGTTTTCAGTATACCGTATGTTGCTCAAAAACGCAAGATATTAGTATATTATCACAAAAAAGAAATAATTCTGGACTTTTGCGATCAGGTGTGCTATACTATAGACACAGACCTACATATTTCAAAGGAGGAATTCCCTATGTTCTGTCATTCTTGTGGTTCGCAGATCCCCGACGGATCGACTTTCTGTGCCTCGTGCGGTTCGGCTCAACAACAAGCGGCTCCGCAGGCCGCTCCCCAGCAGCCCTATGCCGCTCCCCAGCAGCCCTATGCGGCTCCTCAGGCCGCTCCCCAACAGCCCTACGCGGCTCCTCAGGGCGCGAACAGCTTCAACAACTTCATGAACTCTCTGCAGTTCCATGACATCATGGTCAAGTTCGGCTTCTTCATTGCGGCCGGCGTGTTCGCGCTTTTGGGTATCCTGCTCTTCACCGGCATGCAGTACGGCTCGATCATGGGCTATCCGATCTCCAAAGGTCTCTATGCCGCCAACGGCTTCACCTGTGTGATGGACATCCTCTTCGGTATCCTCGCCCTCGCGTTCGGTGTGGCGCAGGTCTTCTTCTGGGCACAGTTCAAGAAGAACAACCTCGGCTTCCTGCCGATGATCGGCACGCAAAAGACCTTCAAGTTCTTCAATCTGATCACCTCCGTCTACGCAGGCCTGACGGCGGTCTACTTCCTGGTGCAAGGCATCTGCGTAGCCGCGGCGGGTATGTCCTTCTTCGCTCCGTGGCTCGGTCTGGTCACACTGTTGCTCGCTGTGGCGTACTACTTCTTCACCGCGATGTACTACAAAAACAACGCGAACAAGATCCAGTAAGATCTGCAAAAATGTCCGTCACTTCGGTGGCGGACATTTTTTTGCGATCGGGTCGGTTGACGTAGAGCGGTGCCGAAAGCGTGCGCCCGTGGAATCCCACCACGGGAGGGCATGGAAGCCCTTCCCTACGCAATTTCATCGGTTGACATACAAACACCGCCGTAACAAACCGGAACGGATACATCCGTTCCCTATTTTTTCTTCTCTCTTCTTTTCTTGAAAATCGGGACAGAGTCCCATCCCCTACTTGACATTTTTCTATGCCCCACAGTATACTGTGTATAAAGAGAGGTGAGTGTGATGTCCAAACCCCGTTCCAAATCGATTGCTCCCATCGTGTGTGCCGTCGTCGTCATCACCGTGGTGATGGCTACGATCGGTGTGCTTGCCTTTGCATCGGCGGTCGCGTGGATGGAGAGCGCGGTGCTCGGCGTGCTGTGCGGCGTGTATGCCTTGTTGTACGCGGCGATCGTCGTCGGCGTGGTGTTCGCGCTTCGCGAGCGTCTTCGCGAGATCCGCGGCGGCGAAGAGGACGACGCTTCTCAATATTGAGTCTATATTATGTAAGGAGGATCTTCTTATGTTGCTTTTGAACATTGACTACATCCCCGGCAAAGAGATCGAACCCCTCGGCATCGTCAAGGGCACGGTCGTGCAATCCAAGCACTTCGGCAAGGATTTCATGGCAGGCATGAAAACCATCGTCGGCGGTGAGATCAAGGGCTACACCGAAATGCTCAACGAGGCGCGCCAGATCGCCACCAAGCGCATGGTCGACGAGGCGGAAGCGATGGGCGCGGACGCCGTCATCAACGTGCATTATGCCTCCTCGGCGGTGATGCAGGGTGCGGCGGAGGTCGTTGCCTACGGCACCGCTGTCAAATACATTTGAGTTTTTGCCAAAAAAAAACGCAGATCGGGGGACACCCCGATCTGCGTTTTGCTATGTACGGATCACACGTTGAAGCGGAACAGCACCACATCGCCGTCCTGCATGACGTATTCCTTGCCCTCCGAGCGGACAAGACCTTTTTCCTTTGCCGCCGCAAGCGAGCCGCACGCGATGAGCTGGTCGTAGGGAATGACCTCGGCACGAATGAAGCCGCGCTCAAAATCGGTGTGGATCTTGCCGGCGGCCTGCGGTGCTTTGGTGCCGCGGGTGATCGTCCAGGCACGCACCTCGGGCGTGCCGGCGGTCAGATAGGAAATGAGACCGAGCAGATGGTAGCTCTTTTGGATGAGGCGATCGAGACCGCCCTGTTCGAGGCCGAGCTCCGACAGGAAGATCTCCTTCTCGTCGGGTTCCATATCGGCGATGTCCGCCTCCATCTGCGCGCAGATGGGCAGCACCTCGGCGTGTTCCTCGGCGGCGAGCGCCACCACTTTTTGATAGAAGGGGTTTTGCTCCACGTCACCGCCCGCGAAATCCTCTTCGCTGAGGTTCGCCGCGTAGATGACGGGCTTTTTCGTCAGGAGCGCCACGTCCGCGAGCATCGCCGCTTCCTCGTCGGTGCATTCGACGGTGCGTGCCGCCTTGCCCTCTTCGAGCGCTTCCATCACACGGGTGAAGAAGGTCAGCTCCGCTTGCAGACTGCGGTCGCCTTTGAGCGCTTTTTGCGTGCGGTCGATGCGGCGCTGGAGCATCTCCATATCCGAAAAGATCAACTCGAGGTTGATGGTCTCGATGTCACACAGAGGATCGATGTTGCCCTCGACGTGGACGATGTCGTCGTTTTCAAAGCAACGCACCACGTGGACGATCGCGTCCACCTCGCGGATGTTGGCGAGGAACTTGTTGCCGAGTCCCTCACCCTTGGACGCGCCCTTCACAAGTCCGGCGATGTCGACGAACTCGATGACCGCGGGAGTGATCTTCTGCGGATCGTACATTTCGGCAAGCGCGTCAAGGCGCTTATCGGGCACCGCCACGACGCCGACGTTCGGGTCAATGGTGCAAAACGGGTAGTTCGCGCTCTGCGCGCCCGCGTTGGTGATGGCGTTAAACAACGTGGATTTGCCGACGTTGGGCAAACCGACAATACCGAGTTTCATAGTGTTTTCGCTCCTTGATCAATCTTTGTCAGCGCCGCAGCACTTTTTGTATTTCTTGCCGCTGCCGCACGGACAGGGATCGTTGCGCCCGATCTTGTCGGACGCGGTGTTGCGCACCGGCTTTTTCTCCAGCGTCCCGTCGCCCGCGGACGTTCCCGTCTCCTTGGCGACCTGCTCACGCTTGGGTTCTTCGTTTTGGCGCACTTCGACGGTCATCATGGCGCGCGCGGTATCCTCGCGGATGGCGGCGACCATGTGGTCGAACATATCAAAACCCTCGAGACGGTACATCACGACGGGATCCTTTTGCGCGTAGGAACGCAGGTGGATACCGCGCTTGAGTTCTTCCATCTCGTCGATGTGGTTCATCCAGTGACGGTCGACGTTGCGAAGCAGGATGACGCGCTCGATCTCGCGCATCGTCTCGTCGCCGTAGCGCGCTTCCTTGTCGGCGTACTTCGCTTCGGCACGATCCACCAGCACGTCCACGATCTCGCGACGGTCAAGGTCTTCGAGCTCTTGCGCCGTGTAGCGGAAATCCGTCTCATCGCACAGCCAGCCGCCGAAATAACTGCGCAGACCGTGGAGGTTCCAGTTTTCGTGTTCTTCGTCGTCGGCGGTGTACTGCGCGACCGCCGCTTCGATGGCTTCCGTCACCATCTTCCAGATACTGTCGCGCACACTCTCGCCGTTCAACACCTGATCACGCTGACCGTAGATGATCTCGCGCTGACGGTTCATGACATCGTCAAATTGGATGACGTCGCGGCGGGCACCGAAGTGGCGTTCTTCCACGCGGCGTTGCGCGTTCTCCACCATATCGGTGAGCATTTTGTTCTCGAGCGCCGTCTCGTCGTCGATGCGGAACGTGTTCATGATACTGTAGAAGCGGTCACCCGCAAACAAGCGGATCAGGTTGTCCTCGGCGGACAGGTAGAAGCGCGTCTCACCGGGGTCACCCTGACGACCCGAACGACCGCGCAACTGGTTGTCGATGCGGCGGGATTCGTGACGCTCGGTGCCGATGATGAACAGACCGCCCGCTTGGATGACCGTCTCGGTGTCGGGACGGATCTCCTCGGCGTACTTCGCTTCGAGTTCCTTGAACACGCGGCGTGCCTCGCGCACCTCGTCGTTCGCCGCCTCGCCGAAGTTGTCCGCTTCGAGGATCAACTCCTCGGCAAAGCCCAAACGGCGCATCTCGTTCTTCGCCATGAATTCGGGGTTGCCGCCGAGCTTGATGTCGGTGCCGCGTCCTGCCATGTTGGTCGCGACCGTCACAGCGCCCGGCTTGCCCGCCTGCGCGACGATCTCCGCTTCCTTTTGGTGGTACTTGGCGTTCAGGACTTCATGCTTGATACCGCGGCGCTTGAGCATCGCGGACAGCTTTTCGGATTTTTCGATGGAGACCGTACCGACCAGCACCGGCTGCTTGCGCGCGTTGCACTCGAGGATCTGCTCGATGACGGCGTTGAACTTGCCCTGCTCGGTTTTGTAGAACAGGTCGTTGCCGTCCACACGCACCACGGGACGGTTGGTGGGGATCTCCACCACGTCGAGGTGATAGATCTGTTGAAATTCCAGCTCTTCGGTCATCGCCGTACCGGTCATGCCCGACAGCTTCTTATACATACGGAAATAGTTCTGGAACGTGATGGTGGCGAGGGTGCGGCTCTCGCGTTGCACCTTGACGCCTTCCTTCGCTTCGATCGCCTGATGCAGACCCTCGTTGTACCGACGGCCGGGCATCTTACGACCGGTGTGCTCGTCGACGATGACCACTTCACCGTCTTCGACCACGTATTCGATGTCACGGCGCATCACGCCGTGCGCTTTGATGGCTTGGTTGATGTGATGCAGGAGAGTGACGTTGCGGTCGTCCATCAGGTTTTCCACCTGGAAGTGACGCTCCGCTTTTTTGACACCGCTTCTCGTGAGGGTGGCGGTGTGACCCTTTTCGTCGACGATGTAGTCCGCGTCGATGTCGAGCGAATCCTGGTCCTCTTTGGTGTCCATCTCTTTGACCTTGATGAGCTTCAACGTCTTAGCAAACCGATCGGCGAGTTCGTACAGCTCGCTCGAGCGGTCACCGGCACCCGAAATGATGAGCGGGGTGCGCGCTTCGTCGATCAAGATGGAGTCGACCTCGTCGACGATGGCAAACGCATGACCGCGTTGCACCTTATCCTTCGCGTGCACGACCATATTGTCGCGCAGATAGTCGAAACCGAGCTCGTTGTTGGTGCCGTAGGTGATATCGGCGGCGTAGGCGGCACGGCGCTCCTCGCGCGTCTGGTCGTGAAGCACCAGACCGACCGTCAAGCCGAGGTAGGTGTACACCTGACCCATCCACTCGCTGTCGCGCGCGGCCAGATATTCGTTGACGGTGACAATGTGCACGCCGTTGCCGGTCAAGGCGTTGAGATACGCCGGCAACAGTACCGTCTGCGTCTTGCCTTCGCCCGTCTTCATCTCCGCGATGCGTCCCTGATGCAGGATGATACCGCCGAGGATCTGGACGGGGAAGTGCGGCGTGTGAAGCACGCGGCGCGTCGCCTCACGGCAGGCGGCATACGCCTCGGGAAGCAGTTGATCCAGCTCCGCTCCCTCGGCCAGGCGACGGCGGAATTCCGCCGTCTTGCCGCGAAGTGTCGCTTCGTCGAGTGCTTTGTATTCTTCTTCGAGGGCGAGCACCTTGTCACACAGCGGACGGATCCGCTTGATCTCTTTGGTGCTGTAATCGCCGAAGATCGCTTTCAAAATTCCCATGGTTACCGATTTCCTTTCTTGCGCTCATGAACTATCGTGATCTCGCCGCCGTGCGGCAAAGAAGTTTGACACATATACATACCCATCTTATCACAAATATCCATAGGTTACAACCGTATTTTTTCGCAAAACACGGTTTCTGCAAATTTTTCACAAACCGCGCCGAAAAAGTGGGGTGGATTTGTCGAATGTTTCCCTTGAATTTTGACAAAGCTTGTTCTATAATGTTCAATGAGAGGAAATTTGATTTCTTAAACCCACACTACAACACTTGACCCCTTGATATAGGGATGGAGGGACACAATTTGGCCAGCGATCTGCACTGTCACACCAAAATCTCCGACGGCTCTTTGGGCATTGAAGACCTGATTGCCATGGCGAAACGCCGCGGCATCAGCACCCTGTCCGTCACCGACCACGACACCACCGCCGGTGCTACGCGCGCTGTCATCATCGGTAAGCGCCAAGGTCTCAACGTCATCCACGGCGTGGAATTTTCCACCGCCGATCCCGCCCGCAACGGCAAGGCTCACCTGCTTTGCTATATGTGCGACACACCCGACCGTTTGGAGGGACTGTGCCGCCAGATCGGCGAGCGTCGCAAAAAAGCGGCTAACGACATGGTGCGCCGCGTCATGCGCTACTACCCCATCACCCCCGAAATGGTGGTGCGTTGCGCGCAGGGAAGCACCAATTTCTACAAGCAACATATCATGCACGCGCTGATGGACGCCGGCTATGCGGACAGCATCTTCGGCGATGTCTTTGATAAGCTGTTCGGCAAGAACGGCACCGCGCGCGTGGAGATCGAATATCCCGACGTGCGCGACGTGGTGGAGCTCATCCACAGCGCAGGCGGCATTGCGGTGTTGGCGCACCCCTACCTCTACAAGAACGAAGCGCTGCTCGAAGAGCTTGCCGCAAGCGGGCTCGACGGCGTGGAGGTGTGGCACCCCACCCACTCCGAGGAACAGGCGGAGGCGCTCAAGGACTTCGCGACGCAACACAACCTGCTGATGACGGGCGGCTCGGACTTCCACGGTATGTATTCCCGCACCCAGCGCACGCTGTGCAGCACGTCCTGCCCCGACGAGCACGTGCAGGCGCTGTTCGCGTACAAAGAGCGCCATTCGAAATAAGGCGATTGAAAGGAACGAGATCATGACATACTCCTATCGTCCCAAGGGCGTTTGCTCCGGGCAGATCACCTTCGAGATCGACGACGAGGGTCGCCTGCATCACGTGCAGTTTTACGGCGGATGCAACGGCAACGGACAAGGATTGGCGCGACTGGCGGAGGGCGCCTTGGCAACCGAGGTGCGCGACCGTTTGCGCGGCGTGCGTTGCGGTATGCGTTCGACCTCCTGCCCCGATCAGCTCAGTCTCGCCATTGAGCAGGCGCTGAACCGATAAGTTTGGATTCTTGGGATCCCGATGCGCCGCATCGGGATCTTTTTTTGAAAGAAGGCATGTTTCATGGATTTTTGGGATTTTCTCGATCAACCTGTCGGTGACTTTACCGTCAAACAGTTGCTCGGAGCGGCGTTGGTGATCCTGATCGGTGTGTTGCTGGTCAAGATCGTGATGGCGATCTTCAAGCGCGTGATGAAAACGAGCAAGATGGCGCCGAGCCTTAAGAGCGTGATGACCACGGTGTTCCGCATCACCCTGTATACGCTCCTCGTGCTGGTCGTGGCGGATTACTTCGGCATCCCCGTCACCTCGCTGATCACGGTGCTGGGCATCGTCGGTCTGGCGGTGTCGCTGGCGCTGCAGGATACGCTCGCCAATGTGTTCAGCGGCCTCATCCTGCTCGCCGCGAAGACCTTCTCGGAGGGGGATTACGTCCAGCTCAACGGGCTCGAAGGCACCGTCATCAAGGTGGATCTGATGAACACCCATCTCTGCACCGCCGACAACAAAACGGTACGCATCCCCAACAAGGATGTGCAAGCCGCCCCCATCGTCAATTTTTCGCATGAGCCGACGCGCCGCGTGGAGATCCGCGTGACCGCGTCCTACGACTGCGCCACCGAGGATGTGAAGGCGGCGCTTCTCGAAGCCGCTTCGTCCATCGACACCGTACACGCCGACCCTGCTCCCTTTGCGGGACTCTCCGCCTATCAGGCGAGCAGTATCGAATATGTCCTGCGCGCGTGGACGGATTCCGCCGCCTACTGGGACACGTTCTTCGGCTTGAACGAGAAGGTGCGCGAGTGCTTTGACCGTCACGGCATCGCCATGACCTACGACCACCTCAACGTGCACATGATCCCCCAAGAAAAGGAGGACTGACGGTGCTTGACGTAACTAAGGACGCGCGCTTTCGCATCGACCGCGACACGCTCGTGATCGACGGTTTGCAACGTTCATACCGTCTGTTTCAGTTGTCCGACAGCCACATGAGCCCCGACTCCCCCCTCGACACCGACGAGCATCGAGAGAAGGCGGCACACCTGCGCGAAGTATGGATGCAACACGGCAACGGACTGTCGCAGGAAGACAATTTCCGAGCGCTCACCGCCTACGGACGTTCCTTGCAATGCGACCGCTTTTTGTTTGCGGGCGATATGACCGACTTTCCCTCCCCCGGCACCGCCTCGGTCGCCAAGACGATGTTCGACGAAGCGGGGGCCTATCTCTACACCCCCGGAAACCACGAGCAGGCGTTTCGGTTTCCTTCCTATTTCGAAGCGATCGCGAACGGCGACCCCGCGTTTCAGGTGACGGAGCTTGAGGAACTGCGCCTGGTCGCTGTGGACAACGCCGCGCACGGTGTGCCCGACCGCGTGATCGAGGCGCTCACCGACGTACTTTACGGCGACAAGCCCGTCATCCTCCTGCAACACACGCCGCTCGACTGCCCGACGCTTCGCCCCTTTGCGGAAGATTACTGGCAGGACGTGACCTACTTCCTGTTCGGTCTGCCCGGAGAAGGCGACAACATCGACACCTACGTCCGCTTGTTGACGAAGGAGAAAACACAGCTCAAAGCGGTCGTCGCAGGGCATTTGCATCTTTCTCACGTCGATACCTTCGAAAACGGCGTGACGCAATTCGTCTCCGCCCCCTGCCTCGCGGGATATGCCCGCGTGATCGATATTCAAGGACGATAAGGGTGACCTGCCGCTCGTTTGATCGGTTTTTGAAAACCCATTGGATTGCGTAGGGCGGTGCCTTGGTGCCGCCGCGTTCCCGAAAAGGGACGGTCGCGCGTCGCGCGACGGCGAAATGCGGTAGGATTATCACGGCGCGGATAAATCCGCGCCCTACATCATGTACATTGCTTGATGTAGCGTGTGCGCTCGTTGGATCGGCCATGTGGGAGGGCATGGAAGCCCTCCCCTACGCGATTTCATCAGTTGACGTAGGCGCATGCGCGACCCTTGCCCTCCCTTGTCAGGGAGGGTGGCTCGCCGCAAGGCGAGACGGGAGGGTAGTCTTTGCCCTCAACAGGGAGTGCCTTCCCCGCCCTACAAGGTTGCCATACGTTTGTGCGAGATCCGTCTCTCCCTCCGTCTTTCGGCTTCGCCGAAATCCACCTCCCTCAATGAGGGAGGCAAGACGCACGCCGCCGTATTCCCCACAAAAAAACGAGGTGCAAAATGCACCTCGTTTTTTTATCATTTCGTCGCGCAACGCGCGACTCCTTCATTCTTCATTTTTCATTTTTCATTCTTCATTGCTCTTACAGTCCCATCGCGTCAAAGAGCGCGATCTCGGTTTCCAGCTCCGCCTCGTTCAGAGAGGCGTACTGCCGCCGCTTTTCGTGGATGCGGCGGTTCTTCGTTGCACCCTGCCAGAAGCGATGCACATACGACACGGGCAACAGCCACGGATGCTTTTGCACGTAGGCAAACCGGCGCTTCATCGACTCGACCGTCGGGAACCAACGACGCCATCGTCTCTGTCCGCCGCGCGCTTCGCGGCGCTGTTCGCTCAGGCGCATCCGCTCATCCTTGCCGAAGGTACCGCCGCCGAGCAACCGCAAAAGCATGCGCTCTTCCGTTTCGGTGTCGACCTCCTCTTCGTGAGCTTGGTCGACACACGCCAACCCCCACACGTCACAAAGATAGAGCAGACGCTTCGTAAACGCCGCCAGATGCTGACGCTCAAGCTCCTTCATCACTGCACTCCACAGGGCTTCATCCGCGGCAAAGCGGTCGTAAAGCACCGCCACGTCCATCACCTGCCGCACACCGCAACCACCTGCGGAAAAATGCGCCGCCAGATGGTGGATCACGTGCAGGATCTCGGCCTCATCGCTGAGAACGTACGTCTCGCCGTCCTGACGGCGCGCATCCTGCCACAGCGTGTCGTAGATCGCCGTTTCCTGTCGGCGCACGTCGAAGCGGCGCACCACCGTGTGGATCTCGACCATCACGCGCCGCCGTTCGTAGACCCATACCTCGGCGGTCTTTTCCGTGCAAGCAAAACCAAGCTCCGCCATCACCGCATCCGCGCGAAGGCGATCGCTCTCGCGCACCGCCATATCGATATCGCCCATACTGCGCATGGCAGGCTGACGGTAATACCGCCGCAGCACCGCCCCTTTAAAAAACACGTGGGGGATGCACTTGTCCGACAACGCTTTGGCGATGTCACGGCAAGCAAGGTGCTGTTCTTCCGCCATCGCGATGGACAAAAATCCGTCGCGGCGAAGACGCGCACGGGCCGCCTCGGGCATTTCGAGATGCTCGGTGACGGTAAAAAGTGCCCCCGACAAGCTCTGACGTTTGGCAAGGCCGTAGAGTTTTGCCCACGCAGGAGAGGGCAAGGACAGCGACGCGATCGGTTCACCGCGCAAGAACGCCGCCATACATTGCATGAACGTCTTATTGAGCGCCTTCGTTTCCACGTTCCTCTCCTCCTTTTCACAAAATTTATCCTCGTTCTCCGGCGCGGATGACATCCACGCACAGCGTTTCGAGATCCGCGATCGTCGTCAATTCGCACGCCCGTTGACGCCAGGCGGATGCACCGTCGATGCCGCGCATATACCATCCGGCGTGCTTGCGCGCTTGCAGGAGTGCGATCTTCTCGCCCTTATATTCCGCCATCGCGCGGACTTGTTTGTAGAGCAGTTCCATGCGCCGTGACACGGGCGGCACGGGCAGGATGACCCCGTGGGTCAGATAGGCTTCGATCTGCGTGAAGATCCAGGGTGCTCCGAGCGCACCGCGCCCGACCGCCACCAAATCGCAATCGGTATCCTCAAACATGGTCGCCGCGTCGTTGGCATCGAGAATGTCGCCGTTGCCGATGACGGGGATGGACACCGCGCGCTTGACCGCTTTGATGATCTCGCGATCGACAGGCGGGGCATACATCTGATCGCGGGTGCGACCGTGCACGGTGATCGCCGAAGCCCCTCCGGCTTCCACCGCCTGCGCGACCTCCACCGCGTTGACCTGCGTTTTGTCGTAGCCCTTGCGGATCTTCGCCGTGACGGGGACATCCACCTCTTTGACCATCGCTTCCACGATGCGGCGGCACAACTCGGGTGAGCGCATCAGCGCACTGCCGCAGGAGTTGCCCGCGATCTTCGGTGCGGGGCACCCCATGTTGATGTCGATCGCCGCAGGGGAAAATTCCATGACCAGCGACGCCGCTTTTGCCATGATGTCGGGATCATCTCCGAACAACTGGATCGCCGCGGGGCGTTCGCGCTCGTCAAGCATCAACAGTTCGCGGCTTTTACGGTCACCGTAGCAGAGTCCCTTAGCGCTGACCATCTCGGTGGTCACGAGCGCCGCGCCGTGATCCACGCACATCGTACGAAACGCGCGGTCGGTCGCGCCCGCCATCGGGGCGAGCACCGCGTGTCCTTGTATCTCCAACGTTCCGATCTTCATACCAAAACAGCCTTTCTTACCAAAAAAGCGGCTTGCGCCGCTTTTTTTACGTTTCCGATTCGTCGTCTGTGAATTCCAAAATATCCGCCGGCTGACATTGCAGCTCGCGGCAAATCGCGCTCAGAGTGGAGAACCGAATCGCCTTGGCGCGGTTGTTTTTCAAAATCGACAGATTCGCCAGCGTGATGCCGACGCGGTCGGACAGCTCGGTCAAGCCGATTTTGCGCTTGGCCATCATCACGTCCAAATTCACTATGATCGCCACAGGGTTCTCCCTCCTTTCTCTCCGATTCAACCGTTCATATCGTCATATCGTTTTCCTGCTTATACTCGATCGCCTTGAGGAAAAACTCCCCGAAAACGAGCAAAAACAATCCTGCCAGCAGGAACATGAGCGCCACCAACACGACCGAAAACTTGGTCATGCCACACGTCAGCATCACCACGTAAAACGCCGCCATGGTCAGACATTCGCCTCCGAGCACGCGCAGGCGTGTCACCGTGTTGTGCGAAAAGATCTTGTCGGTGTTGGCGTTGTGCAACACGCCGCGCAACTGCCACTGCATCAAGAACGCCAGCACACCCGAGGTGATGAGCGTCACCACATAGCGCGGACGCCAAAAATCTTCGTTTTGATTGAATTGCATCATCCAGTCGATGATCCACGGAAGCGCCACGATCACCGCCACCGTCAACGCCATCAGCACCCAGACGGCAATTTCCAGCACGCCCGTCAGGCGCTTTTTTCCGATCAACGTCATCTCGCCGCCTCCGTTCTCAGAAGGACTTGAGCAGTTCGCGCACCGCGCGACGCTGACGTTCGTTGAGCATACGGTACGCCGCCGTCAACTGCATCTCTTCCGCCGAGACGATCGCCTCTTCCACTTCGGGCGAAGTCTCCACGTTGGTGCGTCCGACCAGGTAGTCCAGACTCACCCCGAAAATATCCGCAATGGTGCACAGGGTCGTCAATCCGGGCGTCGACGTGCCGATCTCATAGCACGTGTACGTCGAGCGGTTCATACCGAGGATCTGCGCAATATCACTTTGTGTCATGTCGCGCGCCTTGCGCAACGATGTCAATCGCATACTGAACATGGAACGACTCATAATTCTTCGTCCTCCTTTGATAGGATCGTATATCCATACGTCCAGTATAACAGACTTCCGTCGAGATTTCCAGTCTTTTTTACAAATTTCGTGAAAAAGTGAATGTTTCCCACTCGGCGCCACAGCGGTAAATTTGCAAAAAACCCTTGCCAAAGGCGGAAAAATGGTGTATACTACTGGATGAACGCCGCGTGCTTTGGGGCATACGGGCGGATGGGTCCTGTGCGACGGGACGCCGTGAACCATGTCAGGCGGGGAACCGAGCAGCATTAATCGGTCGCTTCCGTGCGCCGCAGGTAACCTGTCCGTTCGTATACCCGAAGGCACGCGTGTTTTATTTTTTCGGAAGTTTGGTAGAAAGGATGCGGCAAGGATGACCTATCAAGTGTTATATCGCAAATGGCGCCCGAAGACGTTTTCGGACGTGAGCGGTCAGGATCACATCGTGCGCGCCCTGCAAAACGAGATCCGCGACGGTCGCCCCGCGCATGCGTATTTGTTCATCGGCTCGCGCGGTACGGGCAAGACCTCCTGCGCGAAGATCCTCGCCAAGGCGGTCAACTGTCTCTCCCCCGAAAACGGCGATCCGTGCAATGCGTGCGACAACTGCCGCGGCATCGACGACGGCTCCATCCTCGACGTGGTGGAGATCGACGCCGCCTCCAACAACGGCGTGGACAGCATCCGTGATCTGCGCGAAGCGGTGAATTTCACCCCCGCCGTTGCCAAATATCGCGTCTACATCATCGACGAGGTGCACATGCTCTCCGACGGCGCGTTCAACGCGTTGCTCAAAACGCTCGAAGAGCCGCCCCCTCACGTTATTTTCATTCTCGCCACCACCGAGGCGCACAAGCTCCCCGCGACCATCCTGTCGCGTTGCCAGCGCTTTGACTTTTCGCGGATCGCGCCCGAAGACATCGCCGCACGGTTGCAGACGGTGGCAAAAGGCGAGCAATTTACGTTGACCGACGACGCCGCCATGCTTCTCAGCCGTCTGGCGGACGGTGCCATGCGTGATGCGCTGTCGCTGACCGATCAATGCCTCTCGCGTTCGCGCGACATCACCGTCGAGGTGGTGGCCGCCGCCACGGGACTGGCCGGCCGGGAGCACCTCTACCGTTTGTCCGAGGCGGTGCGCCTGCACGACAGCGGCGCGGCACTCGCCCTGATCGATACGCTGTATACCGCGTCGCAGGATATGACGCGGCTGTGCACCGAATGGTTGCAGTTCTACCGCGAGCTGATGCTGTGCAAGAGCGTCGGACGTCCGCAGGACATCATCGTGTCCACCGCCGACGAGCTGGCACGGTTGCAAAGGGAAGCGGCGCAGTACGATCTGCCGGCGGTGCTGTACGCGATGAACACGCTTCAGGAAGCGTGCCGCAAGCTGCAAAGCGGCGCGGATCGCCGTCTGGAGACCGAGATGGCGGCACTCCGACTTTGCAACCCGACGCTCGACAGCTCGACGGAGGCGCTGCTGCAACGCATCGACGCGCTGGAAAATGCGGTGCGCCGTTTGTCGTCGGGACTGCCGACGACGGCTCCTGCCGCGGCATCGTCCCCCGCACCGGCACCGAGCGCTCCCGCTCCCGAAGCACCGAGCGTTCCGACTCCCGAAGCGCCGAGCACTCCCGCTCCCGCCGCACCCGAAGCGGTCCCGATGCCCGAACCTCCCGCCGAAGCGCCCGAGGTTCCTGCCGCCCCTACGGCGGAACAGCCGTTTGCCGCGTGGCGCGAAGTGCTTGAACGACTCCGCGTGTCGTGTCCGCCCATCTTCGGCGTGCTCAACACGTCCGAGGCGGTCCTCACCGACACCCACGTCATCATCGAAACGGCGAATCCCTTGTTCCGCACGCTCGTCCGCGCCGACAACAACAAGCGCGCCCTTGTCGAAGCGATCGCCGAGGTGACGGGACGCCGTTTGCGCATCGGTGTCCGTTCGCCGCAGGTCGCCGCACCGACACCGCAGGAAACGAAGAGCGAAGATCCGCTCGAGGCGATGCTTCGTGCCGGCGAACAGCAGGGTATCCCCGTTCACAGACAATGAGTTTTATACAGTTACCATCATAAAGGAGACTTCATCATGAAAGCAAAATTGCCGCAAGGCGTGGGCAAAGGCCCCGGAAATATGCAAGCGATGCTTCGTCAGGCGCAGAAAATGCAAGAGGATGTGCAGGCAAAGCAGGCCGAGCTCGAAGAGCGTGAGTTCACCGCCACCGTCGGCGGCGGTATGGTCACCGCCGTGGTCGACGGCAAGCACCTCATCAAATCGCTGACCATCTCGCCCGAAGCGGTCGATCCCGACGACGTGGAGATGCTCACCGATCTCGTGACCGCCGCCGTCAACGAAGCGATCCGCACCGCCTGCGAAACCGCCGACGAAGAGCTCGGTCAGATCACGGGCGGCTTCAATATGCCCGGTATGCCCGGTATGTTCTGATTGTAAAGGAATACGAACTATGGCTTATCAAGCGGCCCCTTTGGAAAACTTGATCGAACAGCTGGAGCGCTTGCCGTCGATCGGACATAAGTCCGCGTCGCGGTTGGCGTTTCATTTGTTGCGCGCTCCCGCCGAGGAAGCGCAGGCGCTCGTCGAGGCGATCACCACCGCCCGCGAGACCATCCGCGAATGCGAGGTGTGCTGCAACCTCGCCGACAGCACGCGTTGCCCCATCTGCTCGGCCGACGGACGCGACCGTCACACCGTGTGTGTGGTGGAGGATCCGCAGGATGTCGGCGCATTTGAGCGCACGCGCGAGTATCACGGTTTGTACCACGTGCTTCACGGCACCATCTCGCCGATGGAGGGCATCGGCCCCGACAAACTGCGCATCCGCGAACTGCTCTACCGCGTCGCCAACGAGGACATCACCGAGGTCATCATGGCGACCAACCCCACCGTCGAGGGCGAAGCGACCGCCATGTACATCGGCAAATTGCTCGCCCCGTTCAACATCCGCATCACCCGTCTCGCCTACGGCATCCCCGTGGGCGGCGATTTGGAATACGCCGACGAGATCACGTTGCGCCGCTCGCTTGAGGGACGCAGTGCGCTCGGCTGAGGAAAGGAGGCGTCCTTGTGGCACGCGAAAACACCAAAACCATCGCCCAAAACAAAAAGGCGTATCACGAATATTTCGTGGAGGAATCCATCGAAGCCGGCATTGAGCTCGTTGGCACGGAGGTCAAATCGCTCCGTCAGGGCGCCGTCAACCTGAAGGATGCGTGGTGCGCCGTGGTCGACGGCGAAATGTTCGTCAACGGTATGCACATCAGCCCCTACGAGCAGGGCAACATCTTCAACCGCGACCCCATGCGCGTGAGAAAATTGCTTCTCCATAAGCGGGAGATCCATCGCCTGCTCGGCATCGTCAAACAGCAGGGCTATTCGCTGATCCCCTTGTCTCTCTATTTCAAGGGGTCGCGCGTCAAGCTCCAGCTGGGCGTGTGCCGCGGCAAAAAGCTCTACGACAAGCGTGAGGACGCCGCGCGGCGCGACATGAAGCGCGACGCGGAACGCGCCATCAAGGAACACAACGTATAAGAAAAGGAAACGGACGAGTTCGGTTGAACTCGTCCGTTTGCTTATCATCGTTTGCGGGTTTTCAGCAGGATCACCAACACGATCAGCACGACCGCCAGCACACCGGCGGCGATCGACAATCCGAGGATCAAGCCGCCGCGATCCGTTTGCGTCATCATCGCACCGATGGTATCCACGGGTGTGTCTCCACCGATGGCGCTTGTCGTTTTGTTCTCATCGCTCACCGTCGGCAACGTCGCCGCACTCTCCGTCATCGGCGTCTCTTTTGCGTAGGCATTCAGCCGATCGATCGCTTCTTCCCCCGTGATCCATTCGTCGTTGCCGCTTGCAATGCTCGCCGCGTTTTGCAACGCATCCGTCACGTGCAGACGGTACGGTTGGTCGCCCTTGTCGGACATAAACGCGTCGTATCCTTCGCCGCCTTGGATCGATGCATAGAAAAAGCGTTCGCCCATCTCATGACCGATGACCAACCGTTGTTTCTCCAGAGGCAACTTCGGCCAATCCTGCCGCATTTTTGCATCGAAGAAGGCTTCGGCGATCTCGCGTTGCCCTTGGTTCCCGAAATACAACCCGACTTGCTCCAGATCGTATTCGTTGATCCACGCCCACGCATAGCACCACTGCGGCTCTTTGACAATGCGTCCGTTTTCAATGGGATACATCGCGTCCCATTCCGATCCGCTGACGTCGGTGCTGTGCTTATAGATGAACACTTCCAAGCCTTCGGGATACAGGTTCACGTCGGCACCGTATTCGGACACCGTCGCAAATTCCACGGCGCGCGTGCCGTCCCACTCCCAAATTTCTTCAAAGCGCGTGGTTATGTAGCCCTCGGTGCCTTCCACACTGCCCGGGCCGCTCCAATCGTCAAACCGATCGATGCCCGCGACCCACAGCATGACGTTGCCGTCCGCATGAAGGAGGGTCACGTACAGCTCGTCGACCTCCTCGCGCGCCGCTTTGTCCTGCGCGTTATAGATCACCTGCAAATACGCCTGCGCTTCGGCGGCGGACATGGTCTGACCGCCGTTATCCCAGACGTTTTCATATTGTACCGCCGCCGACACGGGGCACGCCGCCGTCACAAACAGGCACACCGTCAACAACAGCGTCAACATCGTCGTTCCGATCGTTTTCATGGGGCATCCTTCTTTCGGGGGAGGATTTTTTCAATACCAGTGTACCACACCTTCCCCGAAAAAGAAAGAGGCAAGATTTTATTTGACAATACCTGTCGTTTCGTCTACAATAAGAGGTAGGAGATGACCCCGCTCACCGTGTGGGCAGGCGGCAAAGGAGGAACAAGGGAATGGAACTTGCGAACATTCGTCGGGAAATCGACCGCATCGATGCGGAGCTGGTGCGTCTGCTGTGTGAACGACTCGATTATTCGCGTCAATCGGCGACCTATAAAAAGGAACATGGATTGAACGTCTTTTTTGAAGACCGCGAGCGCGAGGTGCTCGAAGCCGTCACGGCGGAAGCGGATGCGCGCGACAAGGACGGTTACGGATACGGCATTGCCAATCGACTGATCTATTCCACCGTGGTGGAAGTGTCCCGTTCGTTGCAATACAAAATGCTCGGCGCGGGTCAGGAGCTTCGCGACATCCTCGACAAAGCGGAAAACCATTGGGTCACGCCCACGCGCCTCATTTGCCACGGCGTGCGCGGCACCTCCTCGGACGACGCCGCCAAAGCGATCTTCCCCGACGTGGAGCCGACGTTCGTCAATCGCCGCAACGACGTGATCCACGCGGTGAAGAACGGACAAGCGGATTACGGTCTGCTCGCCGTGCGCGACGAACCGTTTTACAGCGTGCTTGAGTACGTTGCCGCAAGCGGTTGCTACGTTGCGGCACGCATCCACGTGAAGGAAGACAGCATCATCAAAAACAGCGTCGCGCAGTTTGTGCTGGTCACACCGGAGCTCCTCTCCATGCCCGATGCGAACCACACCATTTTGCGTTTCTCGCTCCCGCGCTCGTCGGGTGCGTTGTACCACACGCTCGGTCGCTTTGCGCTTGAGGGTCTGAACCTGAGAACGCTCCACACCCGCACGCTCGAAAACGAGGAGTGCGTGTTCTATCTCGGATTCGACGGCAACATCAAGAATCCTCGCACCGCTGACTTGCTGTGCGCGCTCAGCGAACAACTTCATCAGGTCGCGCTGTTCGGCAACTACCACGAATACGTGATTCGATAAACGGATATACACAAAACCCTCCCGATCACGGGAGGGTTTTTCTTGTATACAAAAAGACCTCGGGTTTGAATACACAAACCCGAGGTCTTTGCACGCTTACGGAAGGGCGACCCACTGCACATCCACGCGCTCGTTCGCCAGACCGAGATATTCGTCTTCGCTCAGCGCGGTGTCTTCCCCGTTCTCGCGGGCGCTGTAGGAGATCTCCTGCGTTTGCATATTGCGCTCAAACGACACGGAGAAAACGCTCGTCAGTTGGTTGTCGGCGACCGTGTAGTAACTGCGACCGCCGAACATATTGCCGTTGTTCAGCGCGGTATACACCATCGCATGGCGGGACGGCGAATACGTCATGGTGCCGTAGTATTGACCGACGTTGTAGGCCGTGCCGTCCCCGCGCGTGGGGTTGGGCACCGTGACAACACGGATCTCCTCGGCGGCGGCATCGTAACGAAATACCGCAAAATTCGAGAAGCCGCTTCCGTCGGTACCGGTCAAAACCAGCTCTTCGACCTCATCGCCGTCCAATTCCAAAAAGGCGTACTCGCTCGCCGAGCCGTAGGTCCAGACGTCAAGGGACGGAAGGTACGCTTTCTCCTCCAAGAACGTCATGAACAGCGCCTTCACATCAACCTCGGGCGCGGGCGGATCGGTGGGTTCCGTTTCGGGCAGAACGGTCGTTTGTTCGGTTTGATCGACCGCGTTTTCGGACGGATCGACCGCGGCATCGTTTTCGCCGCATCCGACAAACGCCAGCGCCAACGCGCACACCAGCAAGCATACAAGCAATCGTTTCATAAGGATTACCTCCTACTATAAAATTCAGGGCTGTTTTTATTATATAAGAGCTTTTCGGGATTTGCAAGACCTCTGCACAAAAAGCAGGGCACATAAGGTCGTATCCTACGATGTCCTCCCCTACGAAACGGATTTTCGCACCACCCCGTAGGGGCGGCAAGAAGGTGAATTGTCCCAAAGGGACAAGAGAGGCCACCCTGGGGTGTCTGCCGCCCGCATATAACGATTCAAAAAACGGACGAGCAAACGCTCGTCCGTTTTTTTACAATTTTGTCGGCGAAGCCGACTCCTTAACCCGTGGCAACGCCACGGATATCACTCAACGCGCAAGCGTTGAATATCTCTGCCGCGCAAGCGGCAATATCACACGGCGCAAGCCGTATATCACTGCCCTTATTTCGCCTCAGACACAGCCACCGCGCAAGCGACGGTCATACCGACCATCGGGTTGTTGCCCGCGCCGATCAGACCCATCATCTCGACGTGCGCCGGGACGGAGGACGAACCCGCGAACTGAGCGTCGCCGTGCATACGACCCATGGTGTCGGTCATGCCGTAGGAGGCAGGGCCCGCCGCCACGTTATCGGGGTGCAGGGTACGACCCGTGCCGCCGCCCGAAGCCACGGAGAAATACTTCTTGCCGTTTTCGATCGCCCACTTTTTGTAGGTGCCGGCCACGGGATGCTGGAAGCGGGTGGGGTTGGTGGAGTTGCCGGTGATGGACACTTCCACGCTCTCGTGCTGCATGATCGCCACGCCCTCGAGGACGTCGTTGGCGCCGTAGCACTTGACCTTCGCGCGCTCGCCGTCGGAGAAGGCTTTCTCTTCGACGATCTTCAGGGTGTCGGTCGCGAAATCGTATTCAGTCTCCACGAAGGTGAAGCCGTTGATGCGGCTGATGATATACGCCGCGTCTTTACCGAGACCGTTGAGGATGACGCGCAGGGGGTTCTTGCGCACCTTGTTGGCGGTACGGGCGATGCCGATGGCGCCTTCGGCGGCCGCAAAAGACTCGTGACCCGCGAGGAACGCGAAGCACTCGGTGTCTTCGGAGAGCAGCATTTTGCCGAGGTTGCCGTGACCCAGACCAACCTTACGTTGCTCGGCAACGGAGCCGGGCACGGTGAACGCCTGCAGGCCTTCGCCGATGACGGCGGCGGCTTCGGCGGCATCGGTGACACCGCGCTTCAGCGCGAGCGCCACACCGAGGGTGTACGCCCAGACAGCGTTCTCAAACGCGATGGGCTGCACGCCCTTCACGATCGCGTCGACGTCGATGCCCTTGGAGAGGCACAGGTCACGCGCTTCTTCCATCGAACCCAGATCGTTCTCCGCGAGGAAGGCTTCGATCTTGGCCATACGACGCTCTTTTCCTTCGAATTTCACATTGTTTGCCATGTCGTTTCCTCCTCTCATTCTTCACGCGGGTCGATATACTTCGCGGCGTTGTCGAAACGGCCGTATTGACCGATGTTCTTTTGGTACGCTTCGTTGGGCTCCATGCCGTGACGGATGTCCTCGAGCATTTTGCCCAGGCGCACGAACTGATAGCCGGTGACTTCGTCGTTCTCGTCCAGAGCGAGTTTGATGACGTAGCCTTCCGCCATCTCGAGATAGCGCACGCCCTTCGCCTTGGTGGAGAACATGGTGCCGACCTGCGAACGCAGGCCCTTGCCGAGGTCCTCAAGACCCGCGCCGATCGACAGACCGTCCTCGGAGAAGGCGGACTGCGTGCGACCGTAGACGAGCTGGAGGAAGATCTCGCGCATCGCGACGTTGATCGCGTCGCACACGAGGTCGGTATTCAGGCACTCGAGCAGGGTCTTGCCGGGGAGGATCTCCGCCGCCATAGCCGCCGAGTGGGTCATGCCGGAGCAGCCGATGGTCTCGACCAACGCTTCTTCGACGATGCCTTCCTTGAGGTTCAGGGTGAGCTTGCAGGTGCCCTGTTGGGGAGCACACCAGCCCACACCGTGAGACAGACCGGAAATGTCAGCAATTTGATAGGGCTTCACCCATTTGCCCTCTTCCGGGATGGGTGCGGGACCATGATGCGGGCCTTTGCGAACGACGCACATCTGTTCCACTTCATGAGAATAGTTCATAGTGGGGACTCCTTTCGCTTTATAAATCCAAGCCATAGCTCGAAACAAGCTATATCAGAATTATTATACTTGCTTTTTTGCGGTTACGCAAGGGGTTTTGTGAACATTTCCACAAAGTCGGTAAAATTTTTCGTTCCCGCCTCTCTGCCGCCTGACGATTCTTGTCGCAATCGAAAACGCACTCTCGACAAAACCGATCTCCTGCGGTACAATATTCTCAACGATACCAAAGGAGTGCGATTTGTATGATCCTGATCACCGGGGCGAGCGGCTTTGTCGGCGGCAAGCTGATGGCCATGGGCAAGGACGTCGTCGCCGCGCCGTCGCTTCGCGGATGGACGCAGGAAAGCTTGTGCCGTCTGGTCGAGGACAGCGGCGCGACCGCCATCGTGCATACCGCCGCGATCTCGGACATCGGTGTGTGCGAGCGCGATCCCGACGCGTCCTATCAAGCAAACGTCCTGCTCCCCGTCGCCCTCGCAAAGGCGGCGAAGGGGCGCAAGCTCGTTTGCTTCAGTTCGGATCAGGTGTACAGCGGCCTGCAAAGCGAAGGTCCCTACACGGAAGAGACGGTCAGACCCGCCAACGTCTACGCCGCGCACAAGATCGAGATGGAACAGCGCGTGCTCGACTTCGACCCCGCGGCGGTGATGCTCCGCGCACAATGGATGTACGACTATTATTTGAAAAAGCCGAATTACTTCATGAATATGCTGAACGCCGAAGACACGGTGCGCGCAAGCTCGCGGCAGTACCGCGGTCTTTGCTACGTCAAGGAGGTCGCCGAAAACCTCGAAGCGGTGCTGTCCCTCCCCGGCGGCAGCTACAACTTCGGCAGTGAAACGACCCGCTCGATGTTCGAGATCACGCGCGATTTTTTGGCGCTTCTCGGGAAGGACGTCGCGCTCGAGGACGTTCCGCCCGCTCACAATTTGTGGATGAATTGTCAAAAGGCCGCCACGCACGGCGTGCGGTTTTCCACGGTGGACGAAGCGCTTTTGCAATGCGCGAAAGACCATGGCGTGAACGGTAGGGGCGGCAGGGGCGGCAATCTGCCTCCCGCATAACCCTCCTTGTCAAAGGAGGGGGGACCGCCGCGAGGCGGTGGGAGGATTCGTGTCCGCGCAGGCGGACACGTCGCGCACGGCGCGACGGAATCCCTCCGTCTTCGGCTAACGCCGAATCCACCTCCCTGAAGGTGAATTGCCGCAAAGCGGCAAGAGAGGCCGGCCTGGGCCGTTGACAAGGGAGGTTTTACGCACGCTTTCGTTGGTTCGTAAACGGAACGGATGAATCCGTTCCCTACGAGGAAACCCATAGAAGGCGGTAGGGGCGGCAACCTGCCGCCCGTTTGATCGATTTCGTCAAGCGGACCGTCGAGGACGACGGTCCCTACAATATCCCATCAGATTGCGTAGGGCAGGGCTTGGTGCCGCCGCATCTCCGCAAGGGAACGGTCGCGCCCCGAGCGACGGCGAAATGCGGTAGGATTATCACGGCGCGGATAAATCCGCGCCCTACATAATGTACATTGCTTGATGTAGCGTGTGCGCCCGTGAAATCTCATCACGGGAGGGCGCGGAGGCCCTCCCCTACGATGTCACCCATTGGTTAGCGTAGGGCAGGGCTTGGTGCCGCCGCATTTTCGTGCGAAAACTCCCTCCGTCTTTCAAACGGAACGGATGAATCCGTTCCCTACGCAATCCTCACATATCACAACAAAACCCGAGGTGCAACGCACCTCGGGTTTTTCATTCCGTCGGCGAAGCCGACTCCTTCATTCTTCACTC
>JAFQFZ010000063.1 GCA_017398425.1 Clostridia bacterium
AACGGGGCTAAAAACCGTCCTTCGACTCAGGCTTTGCCTTCGCATGCATAAGTTCGACTATCCAAATCAAAGATTTGGAGTCTCACTTAACCGGACGGTTTTATTAACTACGTTTGCAACAATCGATTCTGTTTCGCCGCAAAGCATTGCGGCTCACACAATCGTGTTGCGGCACAACCCTCCGTGCTCGCTGTATCCGCCCCCGGCGGCGCTCGCTACTCGGTTCTTTCGAATCCCTTCGGGCAAAACAAAAAGACCACCCGTAAAGGGTGGTCTTTTTGTTTTGGCGCGCCCGAAGGGATTCGAACCCCTGACCTTTTGATTCGTAGTCAAACACTCTATCCAGCTGAGCTACGAGCGCATGTTCGCAAGAACAGACACTATTATAACAGTTTGCCGCCATTTGTCAAGAGGAAATTTGCAAGAAATTGAAAATTTTATTTTCCCCTTTGATCTCCCCTCTTTCTCGACAAATGCAAAGCTTTATGCTATACTGCATATACAGACCCTTCGATTTCGGAAAGGAGTACGATTTATGAACGGAAAACAACGTTGCAAGATCCTCAAAGAGATTCGCCGCGAGATTGCACGACAAAACGACATCGATCTGATCATCTCCGAGTGTCGCTTCCAAGGCGATTGCCGCGGCACCTGCCCGAAATGCGAAGCGGAGGTACGGTTTCTGGAAGATGAGCTTCAAAAGCGTCGCATGGACGGCAAGAAAATTGCCGTTGCCGGTGTCGCCGCCGCGATGATGCTGTCTGCCACCGCTTGCGCCGCACCGTCGCAGGAACCGCAAGAACCCACCACAACGTCCCAAACCGATTCCTGCGAGACCGACTATATACTCGACGGCGACGTAGCCTATGTCCCCGATGATACCGACCGGCTCTTAGGAGAAGAGCCGGAATCTTTCGAATACATAACCGAAGGGTATGGTTTCTATGCCTACGAATAAACCGGCGTTGACCGCCCCCGTGGTGACCTTGTCCCGTCACCGCCTCACGACCGACGGCGACGGCGTGACCACGCTCGTGATCTTCCACGGTTGTCCGCTTCGATGTCGCTACTGTCTCAACCCGTACACGACCGACGACCGCACACGCATCACACCAATGACTCCGCAAGCGCTGTTCGATGCGGTAAAATGCGACGCGCTCTATTTTGAAGCGACGGGCGGCGGCGTGACATTCGGCGGCGGCGAACCGCTGTTGCAGGCGGCGTTTCTCGCCCAATTCGCCGCGCTGTGTCCTTCGTGGCGGTTGACAGCGGAGACTTCGCTTGCCGTCCCTGCCTGTCAGGTCGAAACAGCGGCTGAGGCAATCGATTTCTTCATTGTCGATTGCAAGGATACTGACCCTGCCGTTTACAAACGGTACACGGGATGCGACAACACACGGATGCTCGAAAATCTCCGCCTTCTCCTCTCCCTTGTCGGACCCGAACGCATCCGCGTGCGCGTGCCGCTCATTCCTGACTACAACACCGAAACATCCGTCATCGCAAGTGAAGCGCGGTTGCGCGCCATGGGCGTCACCAATGTGGAGCATTTCTCCTATGTGCGCCGTTGATGCGCGATCGGTTTGCAAATCGATGACATCGTGTAAAATAGATTTTTTGTGGGGAGACGCTCTTATGACTTCCATCATTTCACACATTCTCGATAAACGCCCCGACGCGATGCGTCGGCTCTACAACGACACCAAGGCCGAGGTGTACACCGTCGCACTTCACCTGCTGTCCGACGCGCAAAAAGCCAACGCGATCGTTTGTCAGGTGTATACCGCGCTGTTCACCGCGTTTCCGTCCGACGTAACGGACGAAGCGGTACTGCACGATCGCATCTGGAAGGACACCATGTCCCGCTGTGCCAAGCAGTTGGCACGCGCCGATGCCAAGGCGATGCGCGTGCCGAAGGATCGACGCTTTCGTCTGCCTGCGCCGACCGTCGTCCCTCGTCTGCCGCTTCTTGACACGGTACTGCAAGGGTTACCGCCGTACCACCGCGTGCTCTTTGTGGCGCGCGCGACGGTGGAGCTGTCGGACGAAGCGCTCCTCGCGGTGAGCAAGCTCGACGCGCGCACCCTGCCGACCGCGCTCAAGGACAACCGTAAAAACGTGGAAGCGATCCTTCTTGCCGCCGGTCACGGAGAGGATTTTGTCCGCGTCTCCCGTGAAGCCGTCAAGGCGGTCTCCGCCGACGGCATCACCCCCGAAACAAACGAATCGGTCGACGCAGTCATCCGCGTCGCCTGCGCCGAAGCGCAAAAGAAGCGCGCCGCCAAGCGCCGCCGTATACTGTGGTTGCTCGGCGGTGCGGTAGCGCTGGCGGCACTGGTGACCGTGGCACTGCTCGGCGTGTTCGGCGTGTTCGGCACGCCCGGCACCGATCCCGCCGATTCCTCCGCTGCATCCGACATCGTCGACGACGGCATCAACGAGGTCGCCGATATCTCCGCCACCCACTACGCCGCCATCGACATCGAGTCCTACGGAACGATCCGCCTGGCGCTCGACGGCAACCTCGCTCCCAAAACGGTCGAAAACTTCGTGGGTCTCGCCGAAAGCGGCTTCTACGACGGACTGACGTTCCACCGCATCATCGAAGGTTTTATGATGCAGGGCGGTTGCCCGATGGGCAACGGCACGGGCGGTGCCGGTGAAGAGATCGTCGGCGAATTTGCCGAAAACGGCTTTGACAACCCTATTCAGCACACGCGCGGCGCCGTTTCGATGGCACGCGGCGCAGACTACGACTCCGCAAGCTCCCAGTTCTTCATCGTGCATGAGGACAGCCGCGACGCACTCGACGGCAAATACGCCGCCTTCGGCTATGTGGTCGAGGGCATGGATGTGGTCGATGCGATCTGTGCCGAAGCCCGCCCCATCGACGGCGACGGAGCCATCGCCGCCGAAGCGCAACCCATCATCCGCTCGATCACCATCGAACGCGTGAACTGATCGATTTTTCAAAAAAGGAGTATTCTGCATGACGTTTTTCAAAACACACAAGGGTCTGTGTCTTCTCAGCGCCGCTGTTTTGCTTCTCGTGGGCGGCGTGCTTCTTCTCGTTTTCACCGCTGACACCCCCTACGACATCGCGCCGCATCTGACACGCACCGACGAAGCGCTTTCCATCCTCTCCCCCGATAAGCGCACCGCGCTGACGCTGACGGTGCAGGACGGTCGCCTTTGCTGCCGCGTCTCCCGCGACGACACGGTATTCCTCCGTGACAGTTCTCTCGGCTTCACCGTGGACGGCACGGCGTACGGCACCGCCGACGCGGTGAGCGCACTCGGCGACGTGAGCGGTTCGCTTCTCACCGAAGTGCGCACCATCCAAGGGCGCACCGCTGAGGCAAACGCTCCGTGCATTGCCGTCGAGATCCCCGTCACGGACGACTTCTCGCTCGAAGCGCGTGTCTTTGACAACGGCGCGGCATTCCGCTACCGCTTGAAAGGCGACGCGGAGGTCACCCGCTCGTTGCAAAGCGAGGAAACGACGTTCGTGCTTCCCGAAGACTGCGGCGTGTGGGGCGGTGAATCGCACCGCTACCACGAGACCATCCAAAAATATTGGGCGCCCGACCGCTACACCGCGCTGACGCTCGGTGTGCCGATCACCGTCAGGACGGAGGGCGGTCAATACGCCGCGATCCTTGAAGGGAACCTGCAACACTATCCCGGCATCCAGCTGGCGTGGGACAAGGCCTACCGCTACCGCGCCGACTTCGGTGCCGACCACGCCTATCCCATGACGGGCGAGATCGTCTCCCCCTACCGCATCGTCGCGGTAGGGGACGATTTGAACGAACTGTACAACAACACCATCGTCTATCAGGTGTGCGACGCGCCCGACACCGATTTGTTCGCAGACGACTGGGTCAAGCCGGGACGCGCCGCCTGGTCGTGGATCGACGGTCGGACCGTCGATTCCGTCACTCCCGACAAGGCGAGATCCTACACCGAAGCCGCCGCGAAGCTCGGCTTTGAATACAACATCATCGATGAGGGATGGGTCGATTGGGTCAACTACCGCCGCAAGCTCGAAACGCTCGCCGCCGAAGGCGAAGAATACGGCGTCGGACAGATCCTCTGGACGGGCGTGACCGCCGGCGTCGGCTACCAAGGAGGACTCGACGACGTCGAGGACGCCAAAGCGTATCTCGATTTCATCAAAGCGCTTGGTATGCGCGGCGCGAAGATCGATTTCTTCCCCGACGAAAGCCACGTTGAAACCGCCGTGGATCGCTACGTCGAGATCCTCTCCTACGCCGCCGAGCAACAGCTCGTCATCAACTTCCACGGCTGTAACAAGCCGACGGGACTCGACGCTGCCTACCCGAACGAGCTCAACCGCGAGGCGATCCTCGGTCTGGAATCGACCGAAGCGGACAACCGCACCGTGTTGGCACAGATGTTCACCACGCAGCCGTTCATCCGCAACTTGGCAGGTCACGCCGATTTCACCCCCGCTGTGGATGACGCGTTCGGCATGGCACAGCTCGTGTTGACCGACGCACCGATGCAGGCGATCGCCACCGATCCGCAGAAGATCCTCCGCTCAAAAGCGCGGGAGATGATCAAAAGCGTGCCGACCGTGTGGGAGGAAACGGTCGTACTGTCTCCGAGCGCACTCAACCGCGCCGCCGTCTTCGCACGACGGGGCGCAAACGGCAGTTGGTACGTCGGCGGCATCAACCACACCCGCGACGGCAAGGATCTCACCCTGACGCTGTCGGAATTTCTCGGAGAAGGCACCTACACCTACGAGCTGTGGATCGACGGCAAAAAGGGGCTTGAGAAGCAGACCGGCACCGTCACCGGGGACGACACGCTGACCGTGCCGTTTGCAAAGCTCGAAGGATTCCTCCTCCGCTTTGACCGTGTGACGCTGTCGCAATACGGCGGCGAGATCACGGGAGCGGTCACGCTGACGACCGCCGATGACCGTACCGTCGTGCGTTACACGACCGACGGCACCGCGCCGACCGCCTCGTCTCCCGTGTGGGAAAACGGCACCTCGCTCACGTTCGAGGATACGACCGTGCTCACGCTCTCCATCGAAGCCCCCGACGGCACGCACACCGCGTCCTATCGCTTCAATAAGATGTGACAACGCGCCCCTTGCGGGCGCGTTGCTTTTTTGTTACGAAATTTCGGCAAAAAAGCGTATATTTCGCCTTGACACCGCTTTTAAAACCGTATATTATATATTTGATTGTCCATTTGTCGACAATTTGCAACAAAATTCTCACAGAAAGGGCTTTGAGACTATGAAAGCCATCACGATAAAATCCCGTATGCTCGTCGGCTTAACGACGGCGGCGCTGTGCCTGTCGATGACCTCTTGCACCAATGTAGCGCAAAACGGCGTTTCGCTCCCGACGGACGGTCACGCCGACACGATGACCACCACCGTCACCACCGCGGCGACCACCTTCACGACCACCGCCACCCCGACCGATGCCCCGACCGACCCCACCTCGGCTCCGACCTCCGCTCCCCTCGCCCCCACGACGGAATACCGTTCCCCGAACGTGACCTACTTTGTGGCGGAATCGGCGGCGGTCGATGCTTCGTTCTTTGACGATGCGGTGTTTGTGGGCGACTCGGTCAGCCTGAAATTGACCAACTACCACCTCTCCACCGCCGCTTTGGGCAACGCCGCGTTCCTGACGTCGGGCAGCCTCGGTGTGGCGAACGCGATGTGGGACGTGAACCGCGAGGATGCGGTGCATCCGTCCTATCAAGGCGAGACGGTCACCGTCGTCGACGGCATTGCCAAAACGGGTCGCAACAAGGTCTACTTCATGCTCGGCATCAACGACCTCGGTCTCTACGGCGTGGAGGAGACGTTCAACAATTTCAAGACCATCACCGACGACATTCTGCGCACGTCCCCGGGTGTCACGATGTATATCCAGTCGGTCACCCCGATGCTCGAGGATTTCACCGACCTGACCAATGCACGCATCAACGAATACAACGCCCTCGTGTCGGAATACTGCCGCGAAAAGGGATGGTACTTTGTGGATGTCGCGTCGGTGCTTCGCACCGCCGACGGCACGTTGCCCTACGACTACTGCAGTGACCCCGACAACATGGGCATTCACTTCAACGACGTGGCATGTGAAGTGTGGGTCAACTATTTGTACACGCATACGGGACGCTAATCCCGCTTATTGTATAACAACACGGTTTTGAGAAGAAAGGATGACTTCATTATGAAAAAATGGATCTCTTTGTTGCTGGTGTGCCTGATGCTGATGAGCTTTTCCGCCTGCGGCGGCGAAGCGGCGAAAGAACCCGACCTGCAGGCGGTGCAGGACGAGATCGCAAGCACGCTGTCCATCACCCCGAAAACCATGAACCTGAAGCTGATCGCCGGTCAACGCGGCTTCGACGAAGCGCTCGTGGAGCAGTCCGCAAGCTTCACCACCCCCGGTGCGGTGTTTGACGACGAGATCTACCTCTTCAAAGCGGTCGACACCGATGCGGCGGCGACCATCGCCTCGAAGCTCGAGGGTCGCTTGGCGGAGCTGAAAAAGCAGACGCAAAACTACAGCCCCGACGACGCGGCGGTCGTGGACGCTTGCTCGGTCCTGCAAAACGGCAAGTACGTGGCGCTCTTCTTCTCGGCAAATCGCGAGACGATGGAGTCCGTCTACAACAGCCATTTCTGCTCGTAACAAGCAAAATCCCTGTGGGGGCGGCACCGACAGCCGCCCCTGCTTTTTGCCGTTAAAGGAGGTGTGCCGCGATGGTCTTTTCCGGTTTGATGTTTCTGTTTTTGTACTTCACGTTCACGCTGACGTTGTATTACGTGTTGCCGCGCGGTGCGCGTAACCCGTTCCTTTTTATCGCCAGTCTGGTGTTCTACGGCTACGGTGAACCGCTCCTCATCCTGCTGATGGTCGGCTCGATCGCCGTCAACTTTGCGTTCGGCATCGCGCTGGAAAAACGGCGGGAGCAAGGGCGCTCCGCCAAAGGCTTGCTCGCGCTCAACGTGGTGTTCAATTTGGTGCTTCTCGGTTTCTTCAAGTACGCCGCGTTCTTTGTGGATACGCTGAAGCTGATCCCCGGGCTGTCCGCGCTGAACACCCCCGACATTCCTCTGCCGGTCGGCATCTCGTTTTACACGTTCCAGACGATGTCCTACATCATCGACGTTTATCGAGGCAAGTGCCGCGCTCAGCGCAACTTTGTGACGCTCGGCACCTATGTGGCGCTCTTTCCCCAGCTCATCGCCGGTCCCATCGTGCGCTACGTCGATGTGGAGCATCAATTGTCCCACCGCCGCGAGAACTGGGAGATGTTCAACAACGGCGTCAAGCTGTTCCTTGTGGGTCTTGCCAAAAAGGTGCTGATCGCCAATCCGCTCGGAGAGATGTGGTCGGTGCTCAAGGATACCCCCGATACCAACGGTTTCCTCGGCTCGTGGGTGGGCATCCTCGCCTTCACCCTGCAGATCTATTTCGACTTCTCGGGTTACAGCGATATGGCGCGCGGTCTTGGCAATATGTTCGGCTTCTCCTTTGTCAAGAACTTCGACTTCCCCTACATCTCGAAAAGCATCACGGAATTTTGGCGTCGCTGGCACATGACGCTGGGCACCTGGTTCCGCGAATACGTATACATTCCGCTGGGCGGTAACCGTTGCAAAGCGCCGCGGCATATTTTCAACCTGCTCGTCGTATGGTTCTTGACGGGTATGTGGCACGGTGCATCGTGGAACTTCATTCTCTGGGGCGTCTACTTCGGCATCCTGCTCATTCTCGAAAAATTCGTTCTGCACAAGGCACTCAAAGCCTTGCCTGCGGTATTCTCGCATCTCTATGCGCTGTTCTTCATCGTCATCGGCTGGGTGCTGTTCGAGTTCCTCGACATAACGGCGCTGTGGACCTACCTCGGCTCGATGTTCTCGGGTCCCTGCATCGGAGAAACGGCGGCGGTATATGCGCTGTCGTATCTGCCGCTGATGCTCGTGGCCGCCGTGCTGTGCACCCCGCTTCCGAAGCGCCTTTTCCTGCGTCTGAGCGCGATGCGCTTCGGCTGGGCGCTTGAGACGACCGCCGCTTTGCTGGTGCTGTTGCTGTCCACCGCCGCGCTGGTGGGCGACAGCTACAACGCCTTCCTGTATTTCCGTTTTTAAGGGGGGAGCGAACCGATGAAACAACGATTGCGATACGCTCCGACCGCCGTTTTCTTGGCGTTCATCATGGTGCTGACGACACTCTTCTTCGTTCTTCCCAAGGAAGCGTATTCCGAAAACGAAAAAAAGCAACTGGCCACCCTGCCCGACGTTTCCTTTGACGCCTTGCTGAACGGCACGCTGACCGAGGGATACGAAGAGTACCTCTCTCACCACTTTCCCTTCCGCGAGACGTTCGTCGGACTGCAGTCCTATTACGAACTGTTCACCGGTCGCGGCGGTGTGTCGGAGGTCTATTTCGGCGCGGACGGCTTTTTGATCGCCGCCGAATCGACCGCAGCCTCCGAGGAAACGGTGCGCACCAACGTCAAGAACTACGCGGCGTTTGCCGATGCAATGGGGCTGAAGGCCACCCTGCTGGTCGTGCCGCAAACGGGCTACGCGCTCGACGGACAGCTTCCGTCGAACCACCTGCCCTACCACGACGATCGATTCTTCTCCGCCGCGGAGGAGGAATGCGGAAGCATGACGCTTCTCGACGTGCGCGACGCTCTGTGCGGGCAGACCGACTGCTACTACAAAACCGACCACCATCTGACGATGGACGGTGCCGAGGTACTTTACAAAGCCTACGCCGCCGCACAGGGTCTTGTTCCCTTTGCGGATTACACGGTCGAATCCTTTGACGGCTTCTACGGCACGAGCTATTCGAAGAGTGGCTACTGGGCGTCCGCTCCCGACACGATCGAGACGTTCAAGAGCACACAAAACGACAACGTGACCGTCATGATCTCCTCAAACGGCATCGACACTCCCGTGCGCTACGATTCGCTGTTCTTTGAAGAGCACCTGCAGCGCATGGACAAATACCCGCTCTACCTGAACGGCAATCAGGGGCTCGTGACCATTCACAACCCCGATGCCCCCGAAGGAAAACTGCTCGTGGTAAAGGATTCGTTCGCGCACAGCGTGATGACCCTGCTGTGTCAGCATTACCGCGAGATCGTGATGGTGGATCTGCGTTACTATTCCGATTCCGCCGACACCACGATCAAAGAGCTTGTGGAGAAACATGCGCTGTCCGAGGTGCTGTTCCTCTACGGTGCGGACAGCCTGTCCACCGACAGCTCCGCGTCGTTTAAGCTGTTCTACGACTTGGAAGATGCTCTGCCCGATTGATTTTGATTCTGTAAAGGAGTCCTGCCGTATGAAACGTTGGATCTGCTTTCTGCTGTGCGGCTGCCTGCTCGCGACGATGAGCGGTTGCGCCCCCGAAGAGCAAGCCCTCACGTTTATACCCACCGATCCCACCGACGAAGCACCGCTCGGTCTCACCATGCCCGACCTGAGCGATGTGGCGGATTCCGCCGCGACGGTGATCTACACCCAAAACACCGACGGCGAATGGAGCGAAATGCTCACGCTCCCGGGCGGTGCGGTGCGTGCTAAGCTCGACACCGTTCTCGACGTCACCAAGCAGGCGTTCCTTGCCGCTGTGGATCCGACGTTCTATGAGCACAACGGCAAAAGCGGCGACACGGTGACCGTCACGCAACACGTTCTCCGCTTGACGGGCACCACCGACGATCCGTCTCTTCTGCCGCGCGCCGCCGAGGAGATGGAGAAAGGCGACTACACCAAAGATCAGATCTTTGAAGCGTATCTCAACCTCATCCCCTACGCCGAAAACGTCATCGGCGTGCGGGAAGCGGCGTTTTACTACTACGGTGTCTCCGATCTGAAAAAACTGACCATCGCCCAAAGCGCGATGCTTGCGGCGATCGCCGTCGATCCCGTCGGACGCGATCTGTTCACGGCTCCCGACGCGGCGAACACCGCCCGTAAGGAGATCCTCAAAGCGATGCTCGACGCCGAGCAGATCACCGACGTGCAATACAACGCCGCCTCCGCAGCACCGCTGCCCACGGCACCCACCCTCGAAGACACCGCCGTGTGGGACTACTACGTCGATCTGCTCATCGAGGACGTCATCGATGACCTCATGGCGAAAAACGGCTGTACCTACGAGGAGGCGGAAGCGACCGTCTACCGCGGCGGGCTGAAGATCTATTCCTACGAGGACGTGCAAAAGCAACAAGCGGTGCAAGCCGTCTTCGACAACTTCTACTACCCCGACTACGGCGGGTGGGAGTCCATCAGCTCCACCATTTTCATCATGGATTACGAAGGTCGCACCGTCGCCACCATCGGCGGTCGCGGTCAAAAGAATGCCAACCGTGTCAAGAACCGCGGCACCGACGTCAAGCGTCAACCCGGCTCGACCGTCAAGCCGATCGCGGTGTACGCCCCCGCGATCGAAAAGGACATCATCAACTATTCCACCGTCGTGCGCGATGCGCCCATCCTGCTCGATGCGTACACGCTGTGGCCGCCGAACTACCAACAAAAACCCGCCGACATGGGCTGGACGACCGTAAAATACGCGTTGCAGCAATCGCACAACACCGTGCCGGTGCGTATCCTTGAAGAGCTCGGTGCGCGCACCTCCTACAACTTCCTGACGCAAACGCTCCACGTCACCTCCCCGCAGGAGATCGACGTCAACTACGGTGCTTTGGGTCTGGGCGGCTTTGCCGAGGGTGTGACCGCGCGCGAAATGGCGGCGGCGTATCAGGTGTTCGGCAACAGCGGCATCTACAACAAGCCCCACACCTACCGAAAGGTGGAGCAAAACGGCGAAGTGATCCTCGAACACACGCTCGAAAACGAACAGGCGATCTCTCCCGAGACCGCCACCATCATGAACAAGCTGTTGCAAAACGTCGTGCGAGAGGGCACGGGCAGTGCCATCTCCTACGATTGGAGCGGCACACAGGTGTTTGCCAAGACCGGCACCACCGATGCCTATCGCGATTCGTATTTCGTCGGAGGCACCTCGCGCTACGTAGCGGCACTCTGGATGGGCTACGACAGCTTCGCCAGCATGACACCCGACCAATGCGCCTACCAAAAACAACTGTGGAGCCAATGTATGTTGGCGCTCCATCCGGACGGCAAAGCCGCCGACTTCCCCGTTTGGGGCGATGTGGTGAGCCGTCACTACGATCCCTACAGCGGCACCGTCACCGACGGCAGCTACGGCAATGTCGGTTGGTATAAGGCGTCGAAGATCCCCACCGAATACAACCGCATCGAGGCGACGATCTACACGCCCTTGACGACACAGGGCGCCGCCGCCGCGACTACCACCGTCACGACGACCGTCACCTCCGCTTCGACCGAAACGACCGAAACGACGGAGGCGACCGAGGCGACCGAGGCAACGGAACCCCCGACGACCGAAGCCACCGAACCGCCGACGACCGAGGCGACCGAACCCCCGACGACGGAGGCTACCACCGCCCCGACGGATCCGCCCCTTGAATAAGGAACCGTGATATAGTCCGCTGACGCGGACAGAATCAAAACCACCACTGAAGTGGTGGTTTGCACTACCCCTAGGAGGGGTTGTTGCCGGCTTAGCCCTATAAGGGGCGCTGAAATGTTATTATCGCATCACACGCACAGCCACCCGTAAAACGGGTAAAATGGATCAATCTGTTCTTGGCTCCCTCTGACGAGGGAGCTGTCCGAGCAAAAGCGAGGACTGAGGGAGAGAAAGGCCTGACTACCCCTCCGTCTGCGGCTAAGCCGCATCCACCTCCCCTGACAAGGGGAGGCAAGGGGTTGCTCCGCTTC
>JAFQFZ010000064.1 GCA_017398425.1 Clostridia bacterium
GCATTTGCGAAGCAAATGACGGATGAGGTGTAGCCGCCGAAGGCGGCGCGGGTGTTTGCGGGGTTTCATAACGGACGCTGACGCGTCGGGCACCTCATCAGTCTCGCCTGCGGCTCGACAGCTTCCCCTCAAGGGGAAGCCTTGTTCGCCTGTTTACAGGTTGCAGTGCAACACATGCGGCTGGCAAACCGTTCAATGCGCTTACAAGCGCGGCCTGTAACGGCCCCTTATAGGGGCTAAGCCGGCAACAACCCCTTCTAGGGGTGGATCTTTCTTTTTGCCGTCCGCGTTTCGGCAAACTTCGCTGATGTCGCGTGCTATACTCCTGTTCACGGGAGGCGATGACACATGACGGTGATCTATATTGACATACTGCTCGCACTGAATTTGTTCATCGATTACGTATTGCTTCTGTCGACGGCGCGGGTGCTTCGCCTGCCGACGTCGAAGGGACGTTTGATCGGCGCGGCACTGATCGGCGCCTTGTCGACGTTGTGGATCCTGTTCCCGTTTGCACAGGGATGGCTGTCGACCCTTTGGAAGCTCGCTTCTGCGGCGGCCATGGTGCGCGCGGCGTTTCGATTTCAGGGATGGCGCGCGTTCGGCAAACAGACCGTTACGCTCTTTTTGATCTCGGCGCTGTTTTGCGGTCTGTGCTACGCCGCGTGGACGCTGTTGTCGCCCCCGGGGTTGCTGGTGCAAAACGGTATCGTCTACTTCGATGTGCCGCCGCTGACACTCCTTCTGCTGACCTGTTTGTCCTACGGCGGTCTTTGTGTATTTGAGCATCTCACGCGCAAGCGCGCCGCCAAGGGACGGCGATACCGCGTGGAGATCCTCGACGACGACTTATGTGTTTTGCTCGAAGCAATGTACGACAGCGGTCACAGCTTGTGCGATTCCTTTTCGGGAGCGCCCGTTATCCTGGTCAAGGAGAAAGCGGTGCGACGCTTGCAACCGTTATACAGCCTTTCCTCTGACGCGCGTCCGCCGGGAAACGTGCGGTTCATCCCCTATCAAAGCATCGGCGGCGACGGGGTGCTGGCCGCGTTTCGACCGTCGCGGGTGACGCTGTATGCCGACGACCGTGCGGTGGACATCAGCGGCGTGTGGATCGCCCCGACCACCGCTCTGCGCCGTGACGAATACGATGCGTTGATCGGTGCGGCGCTGACCGATCTTGTCCCGTAAATCTCATTTCCCAAAAAGGAGCTGATCGTTGTGACCGTATTGCTGTTTTCACGCCTTTTTCAGTGGTGGCAACGGCTGTTTGCCGAGGACGTACACTACATCAACGGATCGGACACCCTCCCGTCGCCGCTCACCGCCGAGGAAGAACAGCGCGTGTTTGCCGCACTCGAACAGGGAGATCCTGCCGCCAAGCGCACCCTGATCGAACATAATCTGCGGCTGGTGGTGTACATTGCGCGTAAATTTGAAAGCTCGGGAGTCGGGATCGAGGATCTCATCTCCATCGGCACGATCGGACTTATCAAGGCGGTGAACACCTTTTGTCCTTCGCGCCACATCAAACTGGCGACCTACTCCTCACGGTGCATTGAAAACGAGATCCTGATGCATCTGCGCAAGATCGCGGGACAGCGCGGCGAGCTGTCCATCGACGAGCCGCTCAACATCGATCGCGACGGTAACGAGCTGCTCCTTTCGGACATTCTCGGCGGCGACCCCGACATGGTCAGCCGTGACATCGAGCAGGAAGCGGAAAAGCAACTGCTTCTGCGCTGTGTGGCGCGTCTGGCGCCGCGTGAGCAACACATCCTGCGACTGCGATTCGGGTTGTACGGCGCAAAGGAGCACACGCAAAAGGAAGTGGCGGATCTGCTGGGGATCTCACAGTCGTACATCTCGCGGCTTGAAAAAAAGATCATCAAGCGCCTGAAAACCGACATTGAAAAAGCGCAATAGGAAAACGCCGTCGGTCATGCCCGACGGCGTTTTTTTTAGTTACTTGTACATCGGACAGCGCATCAGGGTCGCTTCATCCTTGGAGGAAAACGGCACGGCGCGCACCGAAGGGTTGCGGTAAGTTTTGTAATAATACGTGCCGTTTTCCAGCGAGCAGACGCAAGAATACTGTGTGACGGCGAACGTGCCGTCCGAAGCAAGCATCGCACCACGCGGATAGGCGACGCTTTCAAGCAGATGAAACGCATCGGCAACCCCTATCGCCTCATCCTCGGGCGGCGGTGTCAACGCACGAAGCACCGCCGCTTTCACAAAACGGGAGGAGGACGTGAAATCCCCGGGCAATCCTTTGAGCCCGTAGCCGCGGTGGCGCGGAGACACCGCGCCGTCAAAGAGCGACGACGGCTCCGCCGCTTGCAGAGAAGCAAACTCACTTAGATGCGTCAATTGATACGAGAGGGGCGGGCTGTTCGAAAGCACGCCGACAGGGTCGTCACATACGGCAAGCCCCATTTCGAGCGGCTCGACTGCGACCGCCGACGTACGGTCACAGAGAAACCAGTGAAGCGGTGTGACGGGCAGTGACTCATCAAACGGCAGTGCCGCTACCGTCCGATCGCCAAGGAGTTGTACCGCCTCTTTGACATCGGCGCATTGCGCGAGCACAAAGGGGATCACCTCAAACGGTGCTAACGCCCCCTCCGTTTCAGGCGGCGTGTAGGCGCAGTCACGCTCAAAGCTGAGTCCTGCCATCGCGAGTCCGTGTTCGTTGACCGCCTCGAAATAAAGCGGTATGCCCTCTTGCACCCTTGCCGCACCGATCATGGCGTAATGCACGTCAAGCTTCGGCTGACGGCGAAATTCGAGCGGGAAGCGGCGTGGTGTGACAGTCACCTCTTCACCGTAGACCCGCTGTAAATCGAGATTGCGTCCAAAAAAGCTATGCTGACAAAACGCTGTACACATCCTCTCTCCCCCTCTTGTCAACCGCACGGTTACCCGTTATAATAGAATCCGAAACCAACTGCAAGGAGGTCGCCGCATGAAGCGCGTTACCCCATCGTATTACGACCGATTTCAATGTATTGCCGATCGCTGTCAACACACCTGCTGTGTCGGCTGGGAGATCGACATCGATGACGAGTCTGTCGCGCGTTATCGCACGCAGAGCGGCCCCCTCGGCGCGCGACTCAAAGCCGCCATGCACACCGAGGACGGCGTGACCTCTTTTTCTCTTGACAAGGAGGAGCGTTGCCCCTTTTTGAACGCAAACGGTCTGTGCGATCTCATCACGGCGCTCGGTCACGACGCGCTGTGCGAGATCTGCGCCACGCATCCGCGCTTTCGCTTTGACTACACCGACCGCACCGAATGGGGACTGGGGCTGTGCTGTGAGGCGGCGGCAACGCTCATTTTGAACGACCCGCATCCGATGACCCTTTGCGTTGAGGACGACGGCTGTCCCGACGAACCAACCGAGGAAGAAGCGGCGCTCCTGCGCATACGAGACGAGGCATTTGCCCTTGTGCAAGATCGGCGACTGTCGATCGAGGAACGCGAGGAAGCACTTCTCCGGCGGTTCTGTGCCGCGATGCCCTTCCGCACGGGCGCGGCGATCGCCGCGTTGCTGAGACCGCTCGAGCGGATGGATCCCGCGTGGGACACGATGCTCGCGGACATCGCACCGTTGACGCTGACACCGCTCGACCGCGCATACGAGGTTGCAGAGGAACACCTGCTTTGCTATTTCCTCTATCGGCAACTGCCGCCTGCTCTGGACGACGGCTGTTTTGCCGAACGCGCGGCACTGGCTGTGCTCGCGGAATACACGGTGCGATTGCTCACGCTGAGCGGTGTCGCTTTCGAAGACGCGGCACGTGCCTTTTCCGCCGAGATCGAATATTCCGACCAAAACATCGACGCGCTTCTTCAGGCTATGCGGCGTTGTTGAGGGCGGCGGTCGGCATGTGCGCGGCGCGATCGCGCATCGTTTGCGCAAAGATCGCATAACCGCCTGTCGGGTCGTCGACAAACACATGGGTCACCGCACCCACCAGCTTGCCGTTTTGCACGATGGGACTGCCGCTCATGCCGCACAGCACACCGCCTGTTTTTTGAAGCAGCTCTTCGTCCGTCACGCGAATGACGAGATTCTGCGTAGGAACATCGTCACGATAGTCCACGCTTTCGATGACGATGTCGTAGGCTTTTGGCGTTTGTCCGCGAATGGTGGTGATCATCTGCGCTTCGCCCGTCAAGACCTCTTGCTTGCACGCAATGGGTAGGGTGGCAAACGCATCGGGTTGTTCGTGAAGCAGTCCGTAGAGTCCCGTTTCCTCATTGGTGGTCAAGATCCCCCACGAGCCGCTCACGAAACTACCGAGCAATTCGCCGGGTGACCCCGCTTGTCCGCGCGTGACACCGAAGATGTCTGCCGGCACGACCTCTCCCGATGAAATCGGCACGGTTTCGCCCGTGTCCACATCGTTGACGGGATGCCCGAGTCCGGCGAACACATTGGTCTTCATATCATAAAACGTCAGTGTGCCGATGCCGGCGGTGCTGTCACGGATCCACATCCCCGCTTTGAGGCGCTTTTCCGACACCGATGCCACCGGCGTCAGGTGCGCGGTAAATTCCACCTGCTCGCGCCGTACAAGTAACTCAAGCGTTTTGCCGCGGCTGTCTTCGATGAGGGCGGCGACCTGCGCGGTGGTGCTGACCTCGGTGTCGCCGATCTTCAAAACGCTGTCCCCCACCCGCAGTCCCGCCGCGCGCGCCGGACTGTGATCGCCGTTTCGCGTGTCGACATCACCGATCCCGACAACGAGCACCCCTTCGGTGAACATTTTGATGCCGAACGGCATACCGCACACGGCGACCTCTTGTTTTTCCTCCACGGAGACCTGCACCGTCGCCGACGGAAACAACCCGAACAAGCGCACCTGCGCTTCATAGGATGTGCCCGATGCCGCCCCCGCGGCGACCGCACCGTCGGCATTCACCGTCAGATACGACAACGGCAACGCGAGGGCTTCCCCCTCGTTGACCGTGAAGGAAGCCGGCATACTTCCCTGCACCATACCGACCCCGATCAGCACCAACGCGCACAGCGGTGTGAGCACCACCGCCGTCATGCGAAAAAACCATTTTCCCATTGTGTTTGTCCCCTTTGTTCGTTTCCCTGTTACTGTTCCCCAAAATCCCGAAACTATTTCGGCGATCGGCAATTTTTTGTCCGATCGCCGTTGCATTTTTTTGGCAAGTACGGTAATATATATATACTTATAACCATTCACAAAGGAGGGATCGCCATGCGCGTTGCCGTCATCGGCAGTCGCGAGGTGAACGAAGACATCGACGAGCGCATTCGTTCGCATCTGCCTCCCTCCACCTCACAGATCATCAGCGGCGGTGCCAAAGGTGTCGACCAAGCCGCCAAGCGCGTAGCCGCCGAGCTCGGTATTCCGTTTTTGGAGCTGTTGCCCGACTATCAAACCTACGGCAAGCGTGCGCCGCTCGTGCGCAACGACGCCATCATCGAGAAAGCCGACATGGTACTGGCGATCTGGGACGGTGAGTCGCACGGCACGCAGTACGTCATCGGGGAATGCCTCAAGCGTTCCAAACGCGTTGTGTATTTACCTCTGAAAGGAGAGTGACGGCATGGATGCTGTCAAAGGTACGGTGGAGGCCACCATCCAGTTGACCAAAGCCAATTGCTATTACATGAACCACGGGGTTTGCTCGCTCTCGCTGATCGACGATTTCTTCGTCAGCAGTGCCGACCGCTTGCCCCAAAACGACATTATGTATTGCCCGCGTCTGTACAAGCAGATGCTGTCCAAAGAAAAGGATAAACCCGTCCCCGCTGTTCCGTGCAACTGCGGTCACGTGCAGATCCTCGGCAGTCATCCGCGCGCCTGCATCGCCGAGCGCAAAAATTTGGTGCTGGCGGTCAAGATCGAGGACGACAAGGACGAAAAACCGCTGTGCGCGGTGTGCGGCGGTCAGACCAGTCTGCACGGCAAGGAAGCCACCGGCAAGCGCATTCTGTCGCTGACGGTGCGTGCTGTCAAAAAATAATCCAGAGGTGATTCCCATCAATCCCCATCAAAGCAAAGGGCTGTCCTCCGCTGAGGTACAGCTTCGCCAGCAGGACGGACGCGTCAACGCCGCGAAGAACACGGTCACCAAGCCGCTGTCGCGCATCTTCATCGACAACATCTGCACGTTGTTCAACTTAGTCAATGCGATCATCGCCGTCGCGCTCATCGCGGTCGGCTCGTATCATAATCTGCTGTTTTTGGCGATCGTCACCTGCAACGCGGTCATCGGTATCATTCAGGAGATCCGCTCCAAGCGCACGCTCGAAAAGCTGTCGCTTCTGTGCACCGCCAAAGCCACCGTTATCCGCGACGGCGAAGAGCAGGTCATCCCCATCACGGAGATCGTGGTGGACGATGTGATCCTCTTCCAAAACGGCGATCAGATCAGCGTCGACTGCGCGGTTTTGGACGGCGAAGTCGAAGCCAACGAATCGCTCCTGACGGGCGAGATCGATCCCGTTTTGAAAACAGCGGGCGCCAAACTGCTGTCGGGCAGTTTTGTGGTCAGCGGTCGCTGCGAGGCGGTGGTCGAACTGGTCGGCGAGGACAGTTACGCCGCGAAGCTCGCCGCCGAAGCCAAAAAATATACGCGCCTGAAATCCCAGCTGATGATCTCCATCAATAAGATCATCCGTTTCACCAGTTGCTTTATGATCCCGCTGGCCGTCTTGATGATGCTGTCCGAGTGGCTCAGCGGTCAGTTCGAGACCGCCGCCACCATCACCAAAACGGCGGGCGCACTCCTCGGCATGATGCCGCAGGGCTTGATGCTCCTGACGACGGTGGCACTGGTGGTCGGCGTGCTGAAATTGGCACGCAAAAAGACGCTGGTGCGCGAGCTGTACAGCATTGAGGCCTTGTCGCGCGTGTCGTTGATCTGTTTGGATAAGACGGGCACCATCACCGAAGGCACGATGCGCGTGACCGAGGTGCTGTCGCTGAACGATGCCATGACGGCGGATGAACGCGACGCACTCATCGCCGACGCCATCTGCGCCATTCACGACAACAACGCCACCGCCGAAGCAATCAGGGCGCACTACGAAGCGCGCACACCGCGCGTTGACGACGTATGTGCGGTGCGTCCGTTTTCGTCCGCGCGCAAGTGGAGCGCCGCCGCATTCGAGTCACGCGGCACGGTGTTCATCGGCGCGTACGACCGCTTGCTCGGGGCGACACCGACTGACGAGCTCAAGGCGCTTGAAGAAAGCGGCAAGCGCTTGCTTCTGGTTGCCAAGAGCGACCTTAACGACATCGACGAAGCCAAAGACCATCTCACGCCTGTGGCGATCTTGGTGCTTGAGGATCGCATCCGCGAAAACGCCAAGGAGATCCTCGACTTCTTCCGCAAGGAGGACGTACAGCTTCGCGTGATCTCCGGTGACAATCCGCGTACCGTGTCCGCCATTGCACAAAAGGCCGGACTCGAAAACGCCGATCGCGCCGTCGACGCCTCCACCCTGAAAACGGAGGACGAACTGCGCGAAGCGGCGAAATACTACACCGTGTTCGGGCGCGTGATGCCCGAGCAGAAAAAGACGCTGGTGCGTCTGTTCAAAGAGCAGGGTCACACCGTCGCGATGACGGGCGACGGCGTCAACGATGTCCCCGCGCTCAAGGAAGCGGATTGCTCCATTGCGATGGCGGCGGGCAGTGACGCCGCGAAGCAAGTGTCCCAGCTTGTGCTTCTCGATTCGGATTTTGCGTCGCTCCCCGCGGTGGTGATGGAAGGTCGCCGCGTGGTCAACAACATCACACGCACCGCGTCGCTCTTCCTTGTGAAAACGGTGATGTCGTTCCTGTTGACCATATGCGACATTCTGCTCCCCGGAGTCCGCTATCCGTTTGAACCGATCCACCTGTCGATGGTCGGCGTGTTTGCGGAATCCATCCCCGGTTTCTTCCTGACGCTCGAGCCGTGCGCCGAACGCATCAAGGGCAACTTCTTCAATAAGGTGCTCAGCAGTGCCGTGCCGAGTGCGGTGATCATTGTGCTCGGGGTCATCGCGACGCAGTGGCTCCTCGCGCCCATGCTCGGACTGACCGATGAGATGTCGACGATGCTGTGCGTCTACTTCACGGGTACGGCGTGGCTGGTGCAACTCTATCGCGTGTGTCAGCCGTTCTCGATAGCACGACGCATTCTCTGGGTGCTGATGGTGATCGGGTTCTATGCGGGCACGGTGTTGCTCGCCGTTGCCGAACCGTTGCTTGTCGGACTCGGACTCAAGAAGTTTGAAGGTGTGTTCTTCCTGCCCGACCAACCGATGATCGTGACGATCGCGGTGTTTGCGGCGGCGACGTTTGTGCTGGATTTCTTCCTTGTGAAGCTCGCCAAAAAGATCTGGCCTGCCGACCGCTTACCGAAACATAAATAAAAGAAAAGGCATCGAGTTCAAACTGAACTCGATGCCTTTTTTCTTTTCATATCATCGGCACAAAGCACATCGTTTGCAACACCGCCAACAGAATGACCCCGGGGATGCCGAGAAGCGCGCACACCGTCATCGAAAACGCGTTGACCGCCAAGGTCACACCGCTGAAGATCCCGACGACGTTCACCGCCATCAACGCGCCGACGCCCGACAGAGCGCTGCCGCCGAGCGCCTGAAGCGGACGGCGTGTCAGCAACGCGCCGATCAACACCGCCGTCAGCACGACCGCCAAGGTGACGGTCAAGACAACCTCCATCTCCTTCATCCTCCCCCTTCGGCATGCGGCGCTGTGTAAGAAAGCACGCCGCACAGCAACGTGAAACTCAGCTTCCTGCGATAGGACGGGTCTTTTAAGTGTTGCAGTTCTTGCGTGTTGGAAAGGAAACCGCACTCCACCAGCACCGTCGGACGGGTGGTTTTGTAGAGCAGATAAATCGTCTTGTCACCCTGCTTGACCGCGCGTTCGTTGTCCGGTTGCAGATAGGCAACAATGGAGGAGCGCACCGCTTCCGCCAGCCGCTTGGAAAGCGGATTGTTCGGCGAATAGAACACCTGCGCCCCATGATACTTCGCAACACCGAACATATTTTGATGGATTGCGACAATCAGATCCGCCTTCTCATACTGCTCCAGGCGCGTCCTCATATCCTGTCGTTTTCGTTCACGGACGGAGAGCGTTTCGTCCTCGCAGAGAGCGTTGTCGGTCGTGCGCGTGAGCGCCACGTCGTAGCCGCACAGACGGAGCCAGTCGGCAAGATCGAGGGCGATTTGCAGGTTCAGATCCTTTTCGAGCGTGCCGTCGGGCGCGACTGCACCGCCGTCAAACCCGCCGTGTCCCGCGTCCAACAGCACCGTTGTGCGCTTCAAGGTGGGAACCGCGCCAGTCACATGATCGCGCAATCCGCACACGACAGCCAGCGTCACCGCCGCGCACACCAGAACGATACTTCCTGTGATCCATCGTTGTCGACTTCCCATGGCACCACCTCACTTCAGGGCAATATATGACCGCGGGAAGGAAAATAGAACGACGCAAAAAAGCGGCTGTCCGAACGGACAGCCGCTTTTGGTTCCCATATCGTCAAATCAGACCGTTTTGCATCTTTGCCGCCATCAGCGTGTTTTTCATCAACATCGCGATGGTCATCGGACCGACGCCGCCCGGCACGGGCGTGATGTAGCCGGCGATCGGCTCGACCGCCGCGTAATCAACGTCGCCGCACAGCTTGCCGTTTTCGTCGCGGTTCATGCCGACGTCGATGACCGCCGCACCCGGTTTGACCATGTCGGCGGTGACGAACTTCGCTCTGCCGACCGCCGCGACAAGGACATCTGCCTCGCGGCACACCGCCGCCAGGTCCTGCGTTCTCGAGTGGCACACGGTGACGGTGCCGTTTTCGTGCAGAAGAAGCATCGCCATCGGTTTGCCGACGATGTTACTGCGACCGATGACCACACAGCGCTTGCCTTCGATCGTCACGTCCGCGCGATGGAGAAGCTCCATCACGCCCGCCGGGGTGCAGGGCAGGAAATGATAATCACCGATCATGATATTGCCGACATTTTGCGCATGGAACGCGTCGACATCCTTGCTCGGAGAGATCGCTTCGATGACATCCTTGTCGGAGAGTCCCTTCGGGAGCGGCAACTGGCAAAGAATGCCGTTGATGTCGGAGCGACCGTTGAGTTCCTCGACGAGCGCCAAAAGTTCTTCCTGCGTCGTGTCGGCGGGGAGGGCAAATTCTTCGGAATGCATACCCACTTCGGCGCACGCCTTTTTCTTGTTGTTGACATAGACGCGCGAGGCGGGGTCGTCTCCGACGATGATGACCGCCAGTCCCGGGGTCACGCCTTTTGCTTTGAGTTCTTCCACTTCGGCGGCCACTTCCGCGCGCACCGCCGCGCTGACGGCTTTGCCGTCAATGATCTTTGCCATGTTCGTCATCCTCCTCGGTTGTTTCTTCGGAAATCGTTTCTTCGGTTGAGATCTCTTCCACCGTTTCCTCTTGCAGGGTGATGGTGGGTTTCGCTTCTTCAGGAGCAACCTCTTCGCTCTCTGCCGCGGTGACGAACGCGACGCGCGTCAGTCCCGCTTTCTTGGCACGGCGGAACATAAAGAACAAGAACACCGCGCCGCCCACGATCGCGAGGAGCGACACCGCCTGCGACACACGGATCGGCGTGCCGGGAATGAACAGACTGTCGGTGCGCAATCCCTCAACAAACGAGCGCTCCACGCCGTACCAGATCAGGTAGGCACCAAAGAGCTGACCGTGGAAATAATAGAACTTTTTGAACATCACGTGGAGCAACAGCGCACCGAGCAAGCACCACAGCGATTCATACAAAAAGGTTGGATGTACGGGCATACCGTGAACCGGCTCACCCACGATTTGATTACCGACCATACCCCACGGCAGATCGGTGTTGATGCCGTAGGCTTCCTGGTTGAAGAAGTTGCCCCAGCGACCGATGCCCTGCCCGATCGCGAAGCCGACGACCGCCAGATCAAACAGCGCGAAGGTGTTCACCTTGCGCCAGCGGCACATCAACGCGCCCATCAAGAACGCCGCGATGATGCCGCCGTAAATGGCAAGGCCGCCGTCCCAGATGGCGAAGATCTTTTCGGGATGCGCGAGATAATCCGCCACATGATCCGAGAAAAACACATAGTACAGTCGGGCGCACAGCACCGCCACCACGGCGGTGACCAGCACCACATCGAGCATGCGGTCGCGGTTGATGCCGACTTTCGGCGCTTGGCGGAACGCATAGATCAGCGCGAGCGCAAAGCCCATCGCGATCAAAAAGCCGTACCACCGAATGTTGACGGTCATTCCGAACAGCGGAAATTCCACCAGCGTCTCGGACAACGGGATCCGATCGATCCCGAGTCCCGGGAATGCCACGTAATTGTCCATATCACACGTCCTCCTTTGCTTTGACGACCGACAGCGTCTCGTGCGCGGGGATCATCCACTCGCGCAGTATGCGGTCGACATCCTCCGCTGTCAATGCGGCGATCGCCTCGCTTTGCGCGAAGGGTGCGCGCTCATGGAAGTGATCGTCCATCATGCACATGGCGGCGTTTTCCACGCTGTTGAAGCGGCGAAGCATCCGCCCGTAGAGCGAGGCGCGCAGTTCCTCAAAACGCTCGCGGTCGACCCCTTCGTTGCGAAGGCGGGTCAATTCCTCATCGATGCGCTGTTGCACCTGCTTCGGATCGGCGCTTTCGCCGCCGAGCAGGAACATCGCAAAACTGCGTCCTTCAAAGAACTCCCCGCCGAAGCTGTCGTTGATCAGACCGTCGCGCATCAGTGCCGCATAGAGCGGGGCGCTCGGGGCAGTGAGCAGATCGACGATCAGCTCGCACGCCGCCATCTCGCGGTCGGAAAGATACCGTCCCTTGACGGGGCATTTGCAGCCGAGATAAAAGAGCGGTGCCGCCACGGGCATCGTTTCCTCAACGAAGGGAGCGGATACCTCGTCGGGTTCTTCGGGGAGTGCCATGTCGAGCGAAAGATCCTTTGCGGGGATCAACACGCGGTCGGCAACCTCGCAGACCGTCTCGACATCCACGTTACCGCACACGCACAGCACCATGTTGTGCAGGTTATAGAACGTGTAGTAGCAATCGTAGAGCAGTTCGGGCGTGATGTGGGAGATCGATTCCACCGTGCCGGCAATGTCCACGCGCACGGGATGCTTTTGATACATGGTGCGAAGCAGGTTGAACAGCACGCGGCGGTCGGGCGAATCGTCGCACATGCGGATCTCCTGACCGATGATGCCCTGCTCCTTTTGCACCGTTTGCTCGGTAAAATACGGTTTTTGCACAAAGTCGAGCAAGATCTCAAGCGACGCCGCAAAATTGTCCGAGCAACCGAACAGATACGCCGTCACATCAAAACTCGTAAACGCATTGGCGGAAGCACCCGTTTCGGCATACCGCGCGAACGCGTCGCAATCCTCGTTTTCAAACAGCTTGTGTTCGAGATAATGGGCGATACCTTCGGGCACTTCAATGTGCCGTCCGTCTCGAACGAAAGCGGTGTCCACCGAGCCGTAGCGCGTGCCGAACATCGCATAGGACGAGCGGTAGCCCTCTTTGGGATAGACGTAGATGGTCAGTCCCGACGGGTGGTCGATGCGGTGCACCTGCTCGCCCGTCACCAGGGTATAGGACGCTGTCGTCATACCGTCGCCTCCTTTTCCTCAGGTGTCAGGGTGAAGACCGTGTCGAGGGCAAGCGTCTTCGCCGCCTCGATGACTTGCTCACGCGTCACCGCGCGCACGCCGTCGGCTACCTCGCTCGGCGAGCGCATCTCCGAGGGGCCTTGCGCGCCGTACCACGATGCCGTTTGCGACGCGGAATCCTCCGCCGCCATCAAGGAATCCAGCACGCTCAGACGCGCGTGTTCCAGGTCTTTGTCGTCAAATTCGCCGTTTTGGAGGATCGAGAGCTGATGCAGGATCTCCTCTTCAGCCTTTTGGAGCGATGCTTCTTCAACACCGCTGTCCACCAGCACGACACCCTTTTGGCGGTCGTAGCGCGCCGCACAATAGTAGCACAAGCTGTGCTTTTCGCGCACGTTCATAAACAACAGCGAATGGGGCGTGCCGCCGTAGAGGGCGACCGCCAAACGCATGGCATCGCACAGCGGATGCGCGCCGAACACATCGGTGCGCAGTCCGAGCACCAGTTGGCACTGGTTGACGTCCATTTGCTCGTTTTCACGCGCGACGGTCGCTTTGACGGGAGCGGATACCACCGCCGGGAGCAACGCCGCCTTGCGGTCTGCCAAGCGCGCGATGAACGCGTCCATCACCGCTTGTCCGTTGCCGCCGCCCTGATAGATGACGCGCATCGGAGCGGTCGCGAGCACCTCGCGCCACGCGGCGGTCAGCTCCTCGGGAGTGACAGCTTCGACCTGCTCCTTTTCGCCGTATTTCGACACGGCATAGGGTTCGCCCTTGCAGAGGACCTCCTTGCAACGCCCCATCGCGTAGCGGCGCTTTTCGTTGATGCGCGCGGCGATGCTTTCAAGCGTGCAACGGCGCTCTTCTTCGACATCCGCTCGGCGGAACACGCCGTTTTCGAGCGGCGGATCAAAGAGTGCTTCCAAAAGAAGCGACGCACAATCGGCGGCAATGGCTTCGCCGTTCAGCGCAAAGCGATCGTCCACACAGGACATCGACAGCGTCAGGATCTGCGTCTCGCCCGCCGACGACACATAGCCGTCAATCGACGCGCCGTACAGTCGATCGAGCGCGCGGTGAAAATCGGTCGTTTCGGCGTAGCGGCGGCAACCGCGACGCAGAAGATACGGCAACATCGCATAGGTTCCTGCCGTCGCTTCGGACAGCGGCACATACAGATTGACGGTGATGCGTGCCGTCGTGAAACGGTCATCGGCGATCGTCAAAAAGGACACGCCGTCGACCGGTGTATGCAACATCGGAGTCATACGATTCCTCCCCGGATATACAGAATTATCTATAGTATACCATAAACTTTTCGGAAAAGAAACGGTCTTTTTATATTTTTCGAAAATGCGCTCTTCCCCTTGCTTTTTCGACGTGGATTCGCTATAATGAGCGTAAGAACGCGCACACTTACGCGCGCCACGAAAGGATGGATTTTCGTTATGATGACTATCGGCACCTGCGTCACATTTGACTCGTTGCCCCTCGCCCCGAAATTCAAGAACCTGGCGGAGCTCGGCTTGCACCATTGCCAATTGATGAGCTGGGATCAGTCGCAACGCACCGACGAGCGCGTGCAAGAAGTGCTCGACGCCTGCAAAGAATACGACGTGACCATCACCGCGCTGTGGTGCGGCTGGGAAGGTCCTGTGGAATGGAACTTCTACGGCGGTCAGGAGACGCTCGGTCTCGTGCCCGAGGCGTATCGCTATGCGCGTGTCCTCAACCTCAAGCAGGGTGCGGATTTTGCCAAGAAGATCGGCGTGACCGACATTGTCACCCACATGGGCTATGTCCCCTCCAATCCCTACGACAGCCGTTATCCCGGTTTTGTTGCGGCGGTGACGAACATCGCCGCGTACCTCAAGCAGAACGATCAATACCTGCTGTTTGAGACCGGTCAGGAGACCCCCGTCACGTTGCTCCGTCTGTTCGAGGACGTGGGTCTTGATAACCTCGGTGTCAACCTCGACCCCGCCAACCTCATCCTCTACGGCATGGGCAACCCCGTCGACGCGCTCGACGTGTTCGGCAAGTATGTCCGCGGCGTGCACGGCAAGGACGGCAAGTATCCGACCAGCGGTCGCGCCCTTGGCGAAGAGACCGCCATGGGCGAAGGTAAGGTCGATTTCCCGAAGCTGATCAAAGGGCTTTACGACCTCGGCTACGACGGTTGCATCACCATCGAGCGCGAGATCGAAGGCGACCAACAGGTCAAGGACGTCATCCTCGCCCGCGATATGCTCCAAAACATCATCGCGAATCTGTAAGTACATAACGAACCCGCCCGTCATCCGTAGGGATGACGGGCGGGTTTTTTCGCGCTCCGCGCGGCTCTCCCTCAGTCCTCGCTTAATCGCTCGGACAGCTCCCTCGTCAGAGGGAGCCAAGGCTCGCCGCGGTTTTATTGCGTGTTCAAAATCGTCACGAGATTTTCAGCTGCAGGCGGAATTTATCGGAGATCATGGCGATGAATTCGCTGTTCGTGGGCTTGCCGCGTCCGTTATGGATCGTATATCCGAAGTAGGAATTGAGCACGTCCACGTCGCCGCGATCCCACGCGACCTCGATGGCGTGGCGGATCGCGCGTTCGACACGCGAGGAGGTGGTGCTGTGCTTTTTGGCAACAGCGGGATACAGACGCTTCGTCACGGCGTTGATGATGCTTTCGTCTTCGATCGCCATCAGGATGGCGTCGCGGAGGTATTGGTACCCCTTGATGTGCGCGGGGACACCGATCTGATGGATGATCTCCGTCACGCGGATCTCCAGTCCGCCGCCCGCATTCCCGCGTTCGAGACGCGTGATCTCGGCGGTTTTCTTCTTGCACATACTGAGGATGCGCTCGGTCATTGATTCCATATCAAAGGGTTTGAGGAAATAGTATTCCGCCCCTGCCTTCATCGTTTCGTATTCGAGGTCGGCATTGTCAAATCCCGACATGACCATGAAATGCGGTCGATCGGTCTTGCGGCGTTCCTTCACCTCGCGCATGACGCCGATGGCATCCAGCCGCGGCAGGAACACGTCCATGATCACCACGTCGGGTGATTCGCGCAGGATCGTGTCGAGCAGTTGACGACCGTCCTTGGGAAGAAGCTGTACGCTGAGTCCCTTTTTGCTCATCACCTGCGCACAGGGCTTGCCGAATTGTTCGCTGTTGTCTGCGAGTAACACTTTGATTTGCTTTTCCATTCCTTGATTACCTCCGCTGTGTTCTGTTAAAAATTGCTTTCCACACCTCGATATTACCATTTATTGGTAATTTATGCAAGCGTTTGGTAAAATCTTTTTGGATTTTCGGCGTTCTTTTTTTGCCCGAAGGTGGCTCGATTCCGAAGAATTTCGCACAATTTGGCGATTTACGGTCGAAAATGTAAAACCGTGCACAGACAGGATTCGGTGCACTTTCCCCCTTCTCCCCCGAAATCGTCGCCCTGCACAAAAACTTTTTTGCGTTTTACGCCATATTTTTTTAATTTGGGAATTGTGCAGACAAAAAAAGTGTGTTAGAATAGTACCGTTGATTTTCACCCATACTTTATATAAAGGGGAACGGATCTATGAAAAAATTGTACGAAGGCAAAACCAAAGACGTTTACGAGCTGGACAACGGCAACGTGATGCTGAAGTTTAAGGACGACTGCACCGGCAAAGACGGCGTGTTCGATCCCGGTGAGAACACCGTCGGTCTCACCATCGAAGGCATCGGCAAGGCGAACCTCGAGACCTCGATCCACTATTTCGAGCTCCTGAAGGCCGCGGGCATCAAGACCCACTACGTCGGCGCCGACATCGACAACGCGACGATGGAAGTGCTTCCGGCGACCGTGTTCGGTCACGGTCTGGAAGTCATCTGCCGTCTCGTGGCGACCGGCAGCTTCATCCGCCGCTACGGCGAATATATCGAAGACGGCACCGTCCTCGAGGGCGGCTACGTCGAGTGCACCTTCAAGAACGACGCGAAGGGCGATCCGCTCGTCACGGGCGAAGGTCTGGCGGCGCTGGGTGTCATGTCTCCCGCGATGTTTGAGAGCATGAAGGAGCAGACCCTCAAGATCACCAAGATCGTGGCGGACGACCTCAAGACGATGGGTCTGGATCTGTGGGACATCAAGTTTGAGTTCGGCTACAACAACGACGAGGTCATCCTCATCGACGAGATCGCTTCGGGCAACATGCGCGTCTACAAGGACGGCACCATCGTCGATCCCGTGGAGCTGACCAAGATCATTCTTTCGAACTGCAAATAAGTAGGTATAAGAAAACGGCAGAGGAACCATCCTCTGCCGTTTTTGTGTTTTGTTTGGAATTCAGCGAATCCGCCGCATGGTCAGGGTGTTGCCGTTGTCGCGCGTCAGGGTCATGTTGTCGCCGTCGATCGTGAAGGTGGTAGGCATGGCTTCCCCATCGGAAATCAGGGTCAGGCAGTCGCCCTCGACGGTGTAATCCGACCAATATTCGCCGTTGTGGAGGCAGGTGCCGTCTTCAGTGAACGTGATCTCAAACGTACCGTCTCCCCACGTTCCCCAAAGCGGTGAAGGTTCTGTGGGTTCTCCGTCGGCGCACGCGACCGTCAGCGTCAGCATCGCACACAGCATCAGCACCAAAGCGCCGATCTTCCATCTCTGTTTCACACCATACTCCTCCTATCACGCGATCCAGCCGAACCGGATCAGCTCCACAACAAATACCGTGGCCGTCGAAAACAGTGCCACCGGCAACAACGAAAAATCCAAATAGGAAAACACGAGCGCCACCGCCACCGCCGCGATCGCCGACCACTCCGAAGCGGTCGCCGTGAATACCGCCGGCACCGTCATTGCGGACAAGACGGCAATGGGCATATATTCCAAAAAGGAGCACACAAAGCGATTGCGGATCGGGCGGCGAAGCACACCGAGCGGCAACGCGCGCGGCACATAGGTCACGAGTGCCATCACGAAAATGACGGACAGATAATACCATGTATTCACGATGTCGCCTCCTTTTTCGCGATCGGGAACAGCCATGCTCCGATCGCCGCCGCGCCCACCGACGCGAGGATCAGGCCCCATTGCCCGAGACCCGGCACATGGGTGAACACCACCGACAGCGCCACCGCCGTCAGGCACACAAAGAGCGCCGGGTGCGACTTTTTGACCTCAGGCACGACGATGGCGATGAACATCGCATAAAGCGCGATGTTGAGCGCCGAGGCGATGGACGTGGGCAGGATCGCTCCTGCGAGCGCGCCGAGTACGGTGCCGCCCACCCAACCGAGATACGGTCCGAACGCCAGTCCCGCAAAGAACCAACCGGTGATCTTGTCCTTTTTCATGGCGAGAAAATAAATCTCGTCGGTCACACCGTTGGCTAGGATCAGCTTTTTTGCGAGCGGCAACTTAAGCATGCGTTGCGAGAGCGACATGGACATCAGCATATACCGAATGTTCACGACAAACACCGACGCGCCCACCGTGTACCACGGTGTGCCGACCATCATCGCGGTGGCACCTGCCTGCTGACCGGCCGAAGTGAAGTTGGTCATCGAGATCAGGATGACCACCCACCAGGGAAGTCCGTTTCCGACGGCACCGACCGCAAAGGCGAACGACACGGGAGCATATCCCAGCATGATCGGTGCACCGTAGCGAAAGCCGTTCCAAAATCGCTGTCTGCGAGACTCTTCCATGCGAATGTTTCCTCCTGCGGTAAAAAGAGGTAAGGACAGGCGTCCTTACCTCTTTTGTTGCATTTTTTAAGACGATCGATCAGATCTTGCGCACACGAATGACGCCCTCGACCGCCGCGATCTTCTGCAGGCTGTCGTCGGACACGTCGCCCGTCACATCCATGATGGTGTAGGCATACTCTTTCTTCGAGGCGTTATTCATGCCTTCGATGTTGAGACCCTGCTCCGACACCGCCGCCGAAATGGTGGCGATGATGCTCGGGATGTTCTTGTGCAGGACGCACACGCGGGTGTCGCCCGTGCGGGGTGCCACCAGCGTCGGATAGTTGACCGAGTGGATGATGTTGCCGTTTTCGAGATAGTTCTTGATCTCGTCCGCCGCCATCATTGCGCAGTTGTCTTCGCTTTCGGGGGTGGAAGCGCCCAGGTGCGGGATCGCGATCACGTTCTCCACGCAGAGCATCTCCTCGGTCGGGAAGTCGACAACATAGCACGCCACTTTGCCGCTCTCGAGAGCCGCGAGCATATCCGCACTGTTGACGAGCGCGTCACGCGAGAAGTTCAACACACGGACGCCGTCCTTCATCTGCGCGAAGGAAGCCGCGTTGATGGAGCCCTTCGTATCGGGGGTCAGCGGCACGTGCACGGTGATGTAATCGCTGTTGGCGAACACTTCTTCCATGGTGTTTGCGTGGATGACGGAGCTCGAAAGACCCCAAGCCGCGTCAACCGACAGGAACGGGTCGTAACCCATGACCTTCATGCCGAGCGCTTCGGCGGCATTCGCCACCAAGCGACCGATGGCACCCAGACCGATGACACCCAGCGTCTTGCCGAGGAGTTCGGGACCGGCGAACGCCGACTTGCCTTTTTCGACGAGCTTGCCGACGGCATCGCCCTCGCCCTTGAGGGTCTTCGCCCAGTCGATCGCCTGCACGACCTTACGGGACGAGAGGAACAGACCGGCGAGCACCAGCTCTTTCACCGCGTTGGCGTTGGCACCGGGGGTGTTGAACACCACAATGCCTTCCTCCGCGCACTTGTCGCAGGGGATGTTGTTGGTGCCGGCACCGGCACGCGCGATCGCGAGCAGGGACGCGGGCATCTCCATGTCGTGCATCGAAGCCGAACGCACCAGGATGCCTTCCGGATTCTCCACCGCATCGCCGACCGTGTAGTTCGCGCCGAGGCGATCAGTGCCGCAAGCGGCGATCTTATTCAAAGTCAAAATATTCATAACCATTGTCCTCCTAATACGGAAACTCAGCCGTTGTTGGCCTCAAACTCTTTCATGAAGGCCACGAGTTTCTCCACGCCTTCGATGGGCATGGCGTTGTAGATAGAAGCGCGCATGCCGCCGACCGAGCGGTGACCCTTCAGGTTCACAAAGCCCGCCGCCGTCGCTTCTTTGACGAACTTCGCATCGAGCTCTTCGTTGCCGGTGACGAACGGCACGTTCATCAGCGAGCGGTCCTCGGGAACGACCGTGCCCTTGAACATCTTGGAATTGTCGAGGAAGTTGTAGAGGAGGTCCGCCTTCGCCTTGTTGCGCGCGTACATTTTCTCCAGACCGCCGATCTCGTTCTTGACCCACTCGAGCACGAGCTTCGCCATGTAGATGGTGTAGCAGGGCGGGGTGTTGAACATCGAGCCGTTTTCGGCATGGATCTGATAGTTGAACATCGTCGGGGTGATGTCCATCGCGTTGCCGATGAGGTCCTCACGGATGATGACGATGGTCAGACCGGCAGGCGCCATGTTCTTCTGCGCACCGGCATACAGCATACCGAACTTCGACACGTCGATCGGCTCGGACAGAATGCACGAGCTGATGTCCGCCACGAGCGGCACATCACCGGTGTCGGGGAGCTCATGATACACCGTGCCGTAGATGGTGTTGTTCATGCAGATGTGGAAATAGTCCGCATCTTTGGTGAAGGTGGACGGATCGAGCTTCGGGATGTAGGAGAACGTCTTGTCCTTCGAGGACGCCACGATGTTCGCCTCGCCGTAGCGAGCCGCTTCCTTCTGCGCCTTGGTCGCCCATTGGCCGGTGAGGACGTAGTCCGCCTTGCCGCTGCCGGTCATCAGGTTCATCGGAACCATGGCGAACTGCGAAGAGGCACCGCCCTGCAGGAACAGGACTTTGTAGTTATCGGGAATGTTCATCACTTCACGCAGAAGCGCTTCGCACTCGTCGATGATGCCTTGATACACCTTCGAACGGTGGGACATCTCCATAACGGATTGACCGCTGCCCTCATAGTCCAGCATTTCGGCCGCCGCTTTCGCGAGCACGCTCTCGGGAAGCACGGACGGACCGGCGGAAAAATTGTACACTCTTGCCATTGTCATTTCCTCCAAACTGTAAATCCACACACCGCTTTTTGGAGTGTGAAAAAAATAACTATTCCTATAATACGCTTATCGTAGAAATTTGTCAATCGCTCCACACCATATTTTTGAAAAAGATTTTACTGCAATATTACGACAACGTGCCGCTGTCGGTTTTCTTTTTCAGCGGCGCGATCGAGCCGTCGGGCGACTGCACGCGAAGTCCCTCCAGCTGACTGCGAAGCGACTCGCGGTACGCCGCGATGTATTCCGCACGCAACGCCGCGCGCTCCTTCTCCTCCTCGGCGGTCAGTCCCTCGGTTTTCGCCTTGCGCGCGAGTTCATTGATGCGATCCAATTTTTGTTGTTCCATGGTCTTCTCCCCTCTCGTTTTCGGGTTTTTGTCCAGTATAGCACACCGCGGTCGTCCCGACCAGTACAAAGATACGTTTTTCACCTTTTCCACAGTTTTTTCACGCAACCGTCGCGCTTTACCGTGTTTTTCACTAATAAAGTGCGCGGTTTCTCGGTCATTTTGTACCGTTTCCTTTTCAAGCAAAGTGTGGTATCATAAAAGTGCGGTCGATTGGGGCACCGCTGAAGGAGGTATTCTTATGAGACGTATATGTTCGATATTTCTGGCGATAGCGCTTCTGTGTACGGCGCTTCCGCTGAACGCGCTGGCTTTTGATTCGTATGAGATTTACAGCGGTCGGGACGGTTGCCGACTGCTCGAATTTTCGGTTTCGCAATCGCTCAATCCGTGGCTGATGTGGGACGTGGAATTTGACACGTTCTGCGACGGTCGCGTCCTGGAGACGAATGCGGATCATCCGCATCTTCTCGGACGCACCGTCGTGCCGACGTTCACCTACGAGGGCACGGCGCTCACGTTCAACGGCACGGCACTCGAGTCGGGTGTCACGGAGGTGGTGCTGAAAGCCGAAAACGAGCTGGTCGTCTATGACGGCGATCAGCGCGCGGAATATCAGGTGACCGTCACCGAAGAGACCAACGGAATTCCCGTGGTGCTCATCGACACCGACGGCGCTCCCATCCCCGATAAGGTCGATTACGTCGACACCGCGATCACCGTTCTCGGTGCAGACGTATACGGCGGTGAGGACATCTACGCGGCGACCGGCGGCATCAAGCTGCGCGGCAACTCGACGATGGGTTACGACAAGAAGCCGTATCGCATCAAATTCGACAGCAAACAAAACGTCTTCGGACTCGGAAAGGCAAAGAGCTGGGTGCTTCTGGCAAACTTCCTCGACCCCGCTTCCATGCGCAACGATGTGGCGTATGCGTTTGCCACACGGTTGAGCGCACTGACCGCCGAAACGACCGGCTATTCCGTGTACGTACCGCGCACGCGCCCTGTGGAAGTGTATCTCAACGGTGAATACAAGGGACTGTACGACATGGGCGACCACGTGCAGGTCGACGGCACGCGCATCGACATTGACGACAGCGGCGACGAATTCGACGACAACGACGTCCAGCTGTTCCCCGAGGGTGACGTCGGCTACTATCTGGAGATCGAAGATCCCTCGCGCGTCATCCCGGAGTGGTACAAGGAAAACGCCTACTACATCACCATCAAAAACAGCGGCGGTACCGGCACGGGTACGCTGTACACCGGCAACAAAAACCCGGACGGCACTTTGGAGACGGCCGGCACGGGCAAGCTGGACACGCTGTACGTGCAGATCAAAACCCCCGAGATCCCCTCGGAGGAACAGATCGCGTACATCACCGACTACCTGCAGACGGTCAACGACCTCATCCTCGCCGAGGACGAGCGTGTGTTCGACTACATCGACATGGACGGCTTCATCGACTGGTATCTCGTCAACGAACTGTTCAAAAATACCGACTCGGCGTTCCTGTCGAGTGTGAAAATGTTCAAAGACAAGAGCGGCAAGCTCTATATGGGCCCCGTGTGGGACTTTGACATCGGCTCGGGTGCGGTGGCGTATAACACCGTCGACAATCCGACGGGATGGCTCACACGCAGCAACTCGCGTTGCGGCTGGTATCAGGCGCTGTTCCGCATGGACGGCTTTGTCGAAGCGGTCGAAAAGCGCTGGGCGGATCTTCACGACACCGGTGTGTTTGACGCGATTTTCGAAGACATCGACGGGCTTACCTCCTATCTGTCCGAATCCGCCGAAGAAGACTACGCTCTGTGGCACGACAACTACGTCAACGCCGTCAACAACACCGGCTGGCTGACCGTTTCCGAGCATCAGCTGACAAGCAACTATTGGCTCGAGCAGGTGCAGTATTTCCGTGCCTACATGAAAGCGCGCATCTCTTGGATGGATGAGCAGTTCGGCTACGCCGAGGCCGTCAGCAGTCCTTACGTGAATATGCTGTCATCGGCGATCACCTGCACCTCTTCCTCCCGCACCTACACCGTCAACCAAACCTACAACGTCAAGCAATTCCCCTACTTCTTCCTGACCGTCACCTCGCAAGGTGCGTTTGACATCGTCTTCAACTTTGACATCGGCTCGGCCTCGCTGTCGGGCGATTACAAGAGCCCCGACGGAAATCATCCCTTTGTGGGTACCAACGGCGAAGCCATCGCCGCCGGCACCTACCAAAGCGTGCAACTGAATGTGGCGGGATTCGTTCCCTATTCGAGCAACCCCGACGCGACCACCATCACCCTCGAGAGCATCACCGTCAAAGCGAACGGTTCGCGCCGCAACGTCAAGGTCAGCGAGCTGTACGCCGCATTCGAAAAACAAACGGATGTCAGCGGTGATGCCACCGCCGCGATCCGCGGCGAGGTGTTCATTGCCGGTATCCCCGAATACAACAGCACCGTTACGGCGGACACCATGGCGATCGTGCCCTACGGCGCGGGCGTGTCCTATCAATGGTACGCCGACGGCGAGGCGATCGACGGTGCCACGTCTGCGAACTTCACGCCCGACGCGTCCTACATCGGCAAAATGCTGACCGTTACGGTCTCGGGACTGGGCGGTTACAGCGGTTCGGTGACAAGCGAACCCGTCGAGTTCCGCCGTGACACCTACACCTATCGAACCACGCAGATCCCCGAGCTGCTTTCGAAATCGCACGATACGTTGACGATCGCGGAGCGCGTCGGCTACGAGATCAGCGTGGACGGCATGAATTGGCAAACGTCGGGCACGTTCACGGGACTCTCCCCCAACACGTTGTATCGCGTATACTACCGTCACGGCGTGACCGCGCAGCAAACCGCCGGAGCGGCGGGCACACCGCTGCACGTCATCACGGACGTCGATCCGAATCCGCCTGTCGGTTTGGCGGGCGATGCCGATCTTGACGGCACGCTGAGCACCACCGACGCGAAGCTGATCCTGCGCCACGGACTCGGCCAGATCACCCTCAGCGGTATGGCACTCCGTTCTGCCGATTTTGACGGCGACGGCTACGCCAACACCACCGACGCTCGCGCCTTGCTCAAGGCGATCGTCAACAGCTGAACACACGAACGGACGGTTGCGATGCAGCCGTCCGTTTTCTTTTAAAAAAATATTTACAAATATAATTATATATGCTATAATACATCAGAATAGGCAAATATATGCAGTTTTGCCGAAGAAAAAACGGATTCCCGGTTCAAATCAAAGGAGGATCTCGCATGAAAAAGTTCTTATCCCTCATGTTGGCGCTCCTGATGCTGTGCACGGCTGTTCCGACGAGCGTCTTCGCTCTGAACAACTACGTCGTGTTTGACGGCATCGACGGTTGCCGACTGACCGCGTTGTCCATTCTGGACGCGGACAACCCCTGGCTGCTTTATGACATCCCGATGACGGTGTCGAACAACGGCCGTGTGTATACGACTTCCAAAGATCACCCCAACCTCATCAGCACCACGGCGAAGCTCCACGTGGAATATGAGGGCGCGAAGGTGACCTTTAACGGCACGGACATCACCGACGGCGCCGCTGTCAAGCTGGAAGCTCAAAACGAGCTTGTGGTCTATGACAACGACAAAAACTATGCCGAATACGTGGTGATCATCACCGAAGTGACCAACGGTCTGCCGGTGGTGCTGGTGGACACCGTAAACTACAGCTCCACCGATCCCTCGAGCCCGTTGTACAACGAAAAGAACCCCTACAACCCCGAAAACCCCATCAACACGAAGCTCGAGTACTGCAACTCGCATCTGTCGTTGCTGGGCGGTGACATCTACGACGCGGGCGACATCTACGACCTCTACTGCGGCATCAAGCTCCGCGGCAACTCGACGATGAGCTACGCGAAGAAGCCCTACCGTCTGAAGTTCAACGAGAAACCCGACGTGCTGGGTATGGGCAAGGCGAAGAGCTGGGTGCTTCTGGCGGACTACCTGGATCCGACGGGTCTGCGCAACGGCGTAGCCTACAAACTCGCAGACCGCGTGTACACCCACTCCGAAGAGACGACCGGTCATTACAAAGTCTTCTCCCCCCGCATGAAGTACGTCGAGCTGTACATCGACGGCGATTTCAAGGGCCTGTACGAGATGGGCGACCATATGCAGGCGAACAAGTACCGCGTGAACATCAACGAGCTCGGCGACGAGGACAACGCCTCCGACTTTGACGGTTCGGAGATCGGCTATTTCATCGAGTTCGAGGTTATGTCCCGCGTGCTCGACGAAGGCGAAGACGATTTCGGCGATTGGTCGGCGTTCTCCTACATCGTGGACGTTGACGGTACGCAGGATATCGAACAAAAGCACATCGATCGCTACAGCGGTTCCAAGAAAAACAAACTGAACGCCGCCGACCTCGGCAAAGAGGCGCTCTTCTTCCAGTACAAGCTCCCCGAGGAGCCGACAGAAGCGCACAGAGAGTACATCACCGACTACATGCAGACCATCAATGATCTCACGCTCGACGAGGATGCTTCGAACGACGCGCAGATCTGGGAAATGCTCGATATGGATTCCGTTGTCAACTGGTATCTGATCAACGAGCTGTTCAAGAACGCCGACTCGCAGATGCAGTCCAGTGTCTACTTCTACAAAGACGGCACGCTGGACGGCGACGGTGAAGTCAAAGAGAATCCCGACACGAAGCTGCACATGGCTCCCGTTTGGGACTTTGACCTCGGTGCCGGCGGCGTTTCCTACGGTGCGATGAACGATCCCACTGAATGGCGTACCCGCAACGACGAGTACTGCGGTTGGTTCCGTGAGTTCTTCGAGATGCCCGAATTCAACGCCGCTGTGGAAGCGCGTTGGGCGGAGCTCCATGAGGAAGGCATCCTGGATGCGATCACCACCGACATCGACGCCTTCAAGGATCTCGTCGGCGAAGCCGCTCTCGAGAACTTCGAGATGTGGCACGACACGTACCTCGACGAGATCGACGGCTCTTGGATGACCGTTCCCGAAGTGTCCAAGCTCGGCGATTGGGACGCTTCGACCGAATATCTGAGAAGCTGGCTCACCGAACGCATCAAGTGGATGGACGGCGGCTTCGGCTACAACGGTGCGACCAACTCCACCGTGTCCTCCACCACCGTCAAGAAGACGAGCAAGTTGTTCGAGAACGAGGTCGTCAACGGTTCTGCCGGTGCCACCGTTACGCTGAATATCGACCGCGATATTCCCGTGGACGAGCTCGCCATGGAGCTGGATATAACCTCCACCTGCCGCTTTGACCTCGGCTTTGACATGGACGTCACCATGGTCGACGGTAACACGTACAGCCACACGGCGAACCTGTGCGGCGACTGGAGCAACAACAGCGTTATCAAAGATAAGATTTCGAACAAGAAAGTGGTTGCCGGCACGTACAACGACATGATTTGTACGCTCAACGGTTGCATCTCGTGGAACTTCTACCAATCGAACGCACCCAGCGATTTCAACACCAATCCCGCCGCATACATCAAGACGGTTCATCTGAACAGCGTGAAGATTACGTTTGCCAGCGACGCCACCACGTCCGATAAAGTCACCTTCTCGACCACAATGTTCAATCAGGCAGTGGATGCGGTGTCCAAAGTCACCGCTACGAAGTCGGTCAAAACGATCAGCGGCAAGCCGATCATCGCGGGCGTTCCCGCTGTGGGCAACACACTGACCGCGCTGAACACGCAGATCAAGCCCTCCGCGCAGAGTGATAACGCGCTGTGGCTGAAGAACGTCTGGTACGTGAACGGCACGCAAGTGGCGGTCGGCCCGACCTACACCGTGAAGTCCTCCGACCTCGGCAAGGAGATCACCGTCAAGTCGACCGGTATCTTCAAGCTCACCGGAACCAGCTCGACAAGTGACGCCGTGACGGTGACGCTGAGCACGCAAAACGCGGCAGCGGCCCCCGCGGCTCCCGTGAGCACCGGCGCGACCCGCACCTCCATCACCCTCACGAACGTGGCGGGTCAAGAGTATTCGATCAACGGTAAAGATTGGTTCAGCACCACCGCCTCCACCTACAAGTTCACCGACCTGACCGCAGGTCAATGCTATCAGATCGTCACCCGCGTGAAGGCCACTTCGACGACACCCGCCGGTGAGATCAGCGATCCGCTGGTGATCATCACCTCGGCGAACGCGCAGGATTATCAGCGCGGCGACGTCGATGCAGACGGCACGCTCAAGACCGCCGACGCGGTTCTCTCGCTGATGCACGCGCTCGACTTCATCGAGCTCAAGAGAGACGAGATCGTGAACGCCGCCGACTTCAACGCCGACGGTGCAGTCACCACCTCCGATGCGCGCTACATCCTCCGCGCGATCGTCGGTCTGGACTGATTCCTTATAAGCAAAACAAAAGCCGAGGTGCAAAATGCACCTCGGCTTTTCATTCTGTCGGCGAAGCCGACTCTTTTGTTATTCATTCTCGGCGCGGATCTTACAAAAACTCCCTCCGTCAAAACCTACGGTTTTGCCACCCGCTACGGCGGCGGTCCCCTCTTCACCTACGGTGACATCTCCCCACCCACGTGGGGAGTCACCCTCATCGAGGGAGGCAAGGCGCTGTGCGCATCCGCGAGACGAACAACTTACTTCTTCATCACTTCGGTGATCTCCCCGATATACATACGGTGGTAGTCGGCGCCGTTGTAGTTGCCTTCGATCGCGGGATCGAGGAAGCACGCGGGATCCATATCCTGCTTGTAGAGCGTGTTGCAGAACACCACCATCGACGCTTCTTCAAAGTAGGGCGCCGCTTTATCAAAGCACGGAGTCAAGCCGGTAGCGGCACACTTGTCGCCGTCGCGACCCGAATGGCGACCGCAGTAGGTGAGCTTGTCGCGATACGCTTCGTCAAAGAAGCACAGCGCATACGTTTTGCCGTTCTCCAAAAAGTCGTAGGTATAGCGCGAGGGGCGCACATAGATCGTGCTGACCTTTTTGTTCCACAGCACACCGAATCCGCCCCAGCTGGCGGTCATCATGTTGTGTTTGTTTTCGTCTCCGACGGCAATGAGCATCCACTCCTTACCGATCGCGGTGAAGACGTCCTCCGTCATCTCCTCGGGCGTGATCGTAACAAACGTCGCCATATTCGACACCTCTTTTTATAAATGTAGTTATTACAGTATAGCACGACGCAAACGAATTGACAACGAAAAAATTATGTCCGCGCACGATACAAAAAGGATACAAGCTCTGGTATACTAAAAAGCAGAGGTGACGAACATGAATCGAATTTTAGTGGTTGAGGACGAACGATCGATCGCAGACATGGTTAAGCTGTGTCTAATCAAAAACGGGTACCTGTGCGAAACGGCAACCAACGGCCTTGCCGCCGCTCAAAAGATCGAAGAGCGACGGTACGATCTGATACTACTGGATATTATGCTCCCCGACATGGACGGCTACGAATTGTTGGAATACATCCAACAATTCGCCGTTCCCGTTATCTTTGTCACTGCCAAAACGTCTGTGCCGGACAGGGTAAAGGGGTTAAAACTCGGAGCCGAGGATTACATTTCAAAGCCGTTCGATTTGGAAGAATTGCTGGCGCGGGTAGCGACGGTGCTCAGACGATTTGATAAAACGCAAACCGTTCTTGAAGTCGGAAAAATCAAGATCAACACACTGGAGCGCACCGTGTTATGCGACGGAAAAACGGTCGCGTTGCCCGCCAAAGAATACGACTTGTTGTTATTTTTGGTAAGAAACAAAAACATCGCGCTGTATCGTGAAACCATTTTTGAACAAGTATGGCAAGAGCCGTATATGGGAAACACGCGTACCATCGATCTCCACATACAACGGTTGAAGAAAAAGCTGGATTTGGGAGATGCCATTGAAACCATTTATAAAGTCGGATATAAATTTAAGGTGGAACCGCAAAAATGAAGCTGTCATTCAAATTCTTTTGTATAGCCTATCTCGCCGTACTGTTGTCAACGGGTCTGGCCGGTTCGTATATCGTTTACACCATCAACCATATGCTTTGGGACGCACAGATCGAGCGGGTGAATGCCGCCGTTGCGTATGCCGCGGACAGCTTTATGGCGTTTGCGGACATTTCCGATCGGGAGATATCCGCCTCACAGCGAGCCGATGCCACGCGGCAGATCAAGCACATGCTGGATGATGTGATAAGCGATCTGGATATTCTGCCGTCGGAGGCGGTAAGCGCCAAGCATCTTGCCATGCAGGAAAACGCCTGTGCTGCCACCTACATAAAAAACGATCAACGCCTGCTCATGGAATCGGTGTGTAAACTGAACACCGGTTCTGCGGAGTATTATCTTTTTCTGTATTCCGATTTCACAAAGATCCAGCAACAGCACGACACGTTATGGAATACATACGGGTTGGTGGTGATTTGCGTCTCCATCGGAAGCGGTCTGCTTTTGTTCGCTCTGACCAAACGCGTCACCACCCCGTTGCGCAAGCTTGCAACGGTTGCCGACGAGATCGCGCTCGGCAATTACGGCAAAACCGTAAAATTGACCCATGCGGGGCATGAAATAACCGCGTTATCAAGCAGTGTGAATTCCATGTCGCACGCGATCGCACAAAAGATCCACGAAATCCAAGATGAACTGGAAAAGCGCGATTTGTTTGTTGCCGATTTCACTCACGAAATGAAAACCCCCATGACGGCTATCATCGGATATGCGCAACTGCTCCGCTCCTATGACCTCGATAAATCGGAAAAAGATCAGGCATCCGAAGCCATCTGCAACGAGGCGAAGCGATTGGAGAAACTGTCGTTGCAGTTGCTGGAATTGTACGTATATCGGAACGAAAGCATACAAACGGAGAATCTGGATCTGTTTGAAGTAGGCGAACAACTCCACTCGACTTTGCGATTCCTTTCCGAAAAATACCGCGTGGATTACCATATCGATTTTCATCACGCTACGGTATCGGCCAATCGGGAGATGCTCTTAACTCTGCTTTACAATTTGGCCGATAACGCGTTTAAAGCTTCTCGACCGCAAACAAGCATACGCATATACAGCCAAACCGACGCAACCTCGGTGACCATACACATTGAAGATCACGGCATAGGCATTGCCAAAGAACATCTGAAATGGATCACCGAACCGTTTTATCGTGAAGACAAATCCCGCTCAAGAGAATCGGGCGGTGCCGGACTCGGATTGGCTTTATGCAAAGAAATTGCAATACTACACGCAACCCAACTGCATTTTGAAAGTGAAAAAGAGAAAGGAACCACCGTTTCTTTCTCGCTGAAGAAAGGCGGTGTTGAAAAATGAACGTACTTAAAAACCTCGTTATGATCGGCTTGATGCTCCTCCTTACCGGTGGTATTCTTCTTGCACCTCCGATCCTCAGCGGTCAAAAAGAAGAACAGCGACTGCACACAACCGTTCAGCTCACGCACATAGTCGGAAGCCGCTCCAAGCTCTCCGCCAAACAGGTCGCTCGGCTTTACTGCGATCGAGAGATTGAAGTCCCTTCCTCCCTGCACATGGCAGACGTGCGGGATCAAGTTGGCTTGCAAAACGTCGCCGACCCCGGCTTACTGCTGTTCGGAGGAGATCCCTCGATAGGAGCTCCGCTGCAGAAAGCGATTTCCGAAGCCTGCGTTTCCTATTGTCAGGTCAACAGTTTGATCAAAATCGACAACCGCCCCACTGCCTTGAACTTTGTGTTCGGAAGCAGCAAAGAGAATCCTTACTTTAATGTAGTATATGAAGAAAAGACAAAAACCTTTCTCCATTTTTTATGTGAGGATTTTACGCAGGATTTTGAAAGTAAAGAGGATATGGAATCCTATCTGGAACATATCCGTTCATCGATGCGCAACTACTACGAAGGGCAATTGGGTTTGGATCCAAGCGCCTATCACAGTCACGCCGAGATCCTGGCTGTCACAGAGGATATGCCCGGTGTATATACCGTCCGTATGCATATCGGTTGCGGACTGTTGCAAGAAGGCGAATCCGTTTTTTACGTAGAAGAGATCGGTGAAAAAATATACTGATCGGATACATCTGCGCACCGATTGCGATACAAACCTCCCGTAGACTGAAAAGAAAACGGGAGGTTTTTGTTTATGAAAAAATACGGTATTCGAACAAGCTGTGTCGTCTTCGGGATGACCGCGGTCGCTGTGACCATCCTCTGTCTTGGGCAAACAGTCCGTGCCCCCACCCCCGCTGCTCCCAACGAGGACGCGATCTGCATCGCGGCAGAAACATACATCGACGTGCCCGTAATTTGCCAATATCCCGCCTTACCGACCGGATGTGAATCCGTTTCGGCAACCATGGTTCTGCAATATTTCGGATCATCCGTTACTCCGGAAGAATTTGCGGCGTCCTGGTTGGAATGCAGTGAAAATTTCTATTCGGATCAGAACCGTTTGCACGGTCCCGATCCCAACCGTGTGTTTGCGGGGAACCCGTTCACACGCCAATCCTACGGATGCTATGCCGCGCCGATCGCTAACGCCGTCAATCACAACAGCCTTGAGTATTCCGCCGAAGTCCTTTTGGATCGGTCGTTATCCGAACTTTGTGCGGACTACATCGACAACGATCAACCGCTTCTGATATGGGCAACCATGGGCATGAAAGAGTCCTACGCGGGTACCTCCTGGTATTTGGAGGACGGATCGGAATTCACGTGGATCGCCGAAGAACATTGTTTGGTGCTTGTGGGATATAACGACGCGTACTACTTGTTGAACGATCCTCTCTCCGGCAGTACCGTAGCCTACCAAAAGGCGCTCGTTGAAAAGCGCTACGCCGAACTCGGCAAGCAAGCCGTGGTGATTTATCCGAACACGCCCTTGTAAGATCGTTGTTTTTTCGTTGCACGCTTCCTTTGTCGGAAACATATGGTAAAACGAACCCCTATTTCCGAAAAGGAGGCTACCGTTATGCCCATCACCGAACCCGTTTGCTTTTTCTTCGGAGCGAACACGCCCGACGGTTTTTACGGCTTTCACCAAACCGACCTCTACCACGCACGCGACGGTTGGGTCGCCTTTCTCATCAAAAGCGGTGCCGGCACCGGCAAAGCGACGTTTATGCGCCGTGTGCGTCAGGCGATGGAGGAACGAGGGATCGCAGGGGAATCCGTCCTTTGTTCATCCGATCCCGACTCACTCGATGCCGTGGTATACCACGACCTGCGTATGTGCGTGATCGACGCGACCGCACCGCACGTGATCGAGCCGATCGCCTACGGCGAATGCGAACAGCTCGTGCCGTTCGGATGTTGCCTGAAGCCCGACATCGCTCTGCAGAATACCGCCGCATGGTTTGAAGCCGCCGACGCCTGCGCCGCCTCGCACGCGCGTTGTTGTCGTTTTTTGAGTGCCGCCGCCGGGTTGCTTGAGAACAATCGCCGTTTGCAGGAAGCGACCGTGCGACACGACAAAATCGAGAAAGCCGCCAAACAGCTCGCTTTCCGCGAATGGGGCACGCGCCCGAAGGAAGGCGGCACAGTGACGCGGCGCTTTCTGTCGGCGGTGACACCGCAAGGGGCGATGTGCCTGTTTGACACGGCAACCGCGCTTTGCCCGAAGGTCTACGTGCTGGAGGACACGTTCGGCGCGACCTCGTCGGCGTTTTTGAAGGCGATGTTGCCGCTTTGCGTGCGTGCGGGACAGCGCGTGATCGCGTGTCCTTGCCCGCTGTCACCCGCCGACAAGCTCGACCATCTGCTGTGTCCCGACAGCGGTGTGGCGTTCCTCACCTCCAATCCGCATCACCACGTCGACTTCCCCGTCTACCGTCGCATCCACGCCGCCCGCTTCACGGAAGGGCGTGCACTTTCCTCCAAAAAGCAACAGCTTCGTTTCAACCGCCGCGCGGCGGACGATCTGCTTTATGAAGCGGTGCAGTCCGCCGTTGACGCGAAAGCGCATCACGACCTCATGGAAGCGCGGCACACCGCAGCGATGGACTGGGAGCGGTGGGAGACGATCGCCGACGACGCGCTGGGGCAGTTTTTGTCGATCGCCGAGGCGCGGATGTCGAAGGTCGGGCGTTGACGCACAGAGAAACCTGTGGTATAATAAAAGGTAAAGGATTCCTTGTTAAAGGATGTGTAAAGGACCATGAAACGATCTTGGAGATTTTTCCCGGCGCTGTGGACGGCAAAGCTCACCACGGCGGTGCTTCGCCTGTTTCACCGCAACGCCACGCACCTTCCCGGATTGGTCGCGCTGAAGCTGTGCCCCACCTTCCTCGGGGACATCGGAAAGCCGAAAACCATCATCGCCGTCACCGGCACCAACGGCAAAACCACCGTGTGCAATTTGCTGGACGACATTCTTCCCGACTGCGGCGTGCAACCGCTCAACAACCGCACCGGCAGTAACGTCAACGGCGGCATTTTGACCACCTTCCTGAACGCCGCCACCCTCACGGGGCGCGTCAAGGAAGAGATGGCGGTCATCGAGGTGGACGAGCGCAGTGCGCTGTTTGTGTTCAAGTATATGCAGCCCGATTATCTGATCGTCACGAATCTGTTCCGCGATTCCTTCAAGCGCAACGCCCATTCGGAATTCATCAGCGATATTCTCAATCAAGCGATCCCGAAAAAGACCAAGCTGATCGTCAACGCGGACGATCTGATCGGCAGTCGTTTGGCTCCCAACAACGACCGCATCACCTTCGGCATCGCGCACCGCGAGGGGGATTGGGAAGTGCGGCAGAACATCGTGTGCGATATGGTGGCGTGCCCCTACTGCAACACGGTGCTGGAATACGATTTCGTGCGGTACAACCACATCGGTCGCGCGCATTGTCCGAAATGCGACTTCGCGTCGCCTTCCGTGCATTATGAGATCATTGCCGTCGACGAAGAGGCGGCGAAGCTCACGGTGCGTACCCCGCGCGGCGAGGAACAATACCGCATGATCGGCGACAACATCACCGACTGGTACAACACGCTTGCCGCCGTCACGATGCTGCGTGTGCTCGGCTTTGACGAGCAGACGATCGAGCAGTCGCTCCAAAAACAGCAGATCGTCAAATCCCGTTTTGAGCGCATCGACATCGGCGACAAAGCGATCACGATGCTTCTTGCCAAGGGTCAAAACCCCATCGCCTGCTCGCGTGCGTTCGATTACATCCGCCGCACCGAAGGAAAAAAGGCGGTCATTCTGCTGATCGAAGATTACTACGACGCCAAGCACACCTCGGAGAACGTGGCGTGGCTGTACGACGCCGATTTCGAGTTTTTGAACGACCCGTCGGTCGAGCAGATCGTGATCGCCGGTGTGCGCGCGGCGGACTTCCGCGTGCGTTTGTTGCTCGCCGGTGTGGACGACAGCCGCATCGTCTGTATGCGCGAAGAGGTCGCCACAGCGGACGCGGTCGATTTCGAGCGTGTGGACAACGCGTTCGTGCTGTTTGACGTGTATACCACGATGTTTGCCGACGCAACGCGCGAACGCCTGGAGAACCGCCTGAACGGGCAAAACGAGGAGGTGTCGCAATGACCATCGAGATCCTCTTTCCCGAACACGCCAATCTGTTCGGCGACATGAGCAATATGCGCTATCTGCAGGCGTGCCTGCCCGATGCGGAGTTTGTACGCACGCCGCTCACCGATACGCCGTATTTCGTCAACCACGACGTGGATCTGCTGTATATGGGCCCGATGACCGAGCGCATTCAACAGCAGGTCATCCTGGCACTCATGCCGTTCGCCGATCGTTTGCGCGAGCTGATCGACGGCGGTACGCCGATGCTGTTCACCGGCAACGCGATGGAAGTGCTCGGCAACACCATCACCCTCGAAGGCGGCAACACCATCCACGGTCTCGGGATCCTGCCTCTGAATGCCAAGCAGGATCTGTTCCACCGCTTCAACAGCTTGATCCTCGGTCGCTTCGCCCCGGTGCAGGCGGACATTGTCGGCTTCAAGTCGCAGTTCACCAGTGCAACGGGCGACAACGCCGACTGCGCCTTCCTCAAAACGGAGCGCGGCATCGGTCTCAATCGTCAGACGCACTACGAAGGCTTCTTCAAAGGGAACATGATCGCGACCTATTTGATCGGTCCGATCTTGGTTCTTAACCCCGCGCTCACGCGGTGGTTGCTCGATACCATGGGAGCGACCGACGCACCGCTCGCATTCGAAGACGCGGTCAACGATGCCTACGCGCGTCGTTTGGCAGAGTTTTGCGATCCGCAGGTGGACGTGGAATATTAATTGTATAAATAAAAAAGCGAGGCTCGCGCCTCGCTTTTTTATTTATCGCAAAAGATCCATGGTGGCGATCAAGGTATCAAACGGTTCGGCATCCATAACAAATGCGTGATCGTTCCAGCGCACATAGCCGCCCTCATACAACAAGATGTGCAAGTGCGCGCCGTTTTGCAGACGGAACTGCAGTTGATACAACAGCTTTTCCGATGCCGTGTCGGACACTTCGGCGGCACGGCTGTCACTCAGCGCCTCCAAGAACGTGATCAGTGCGTCGTTCTGCGACGGCAACGTCACAAAGTGCGTCGACGATTGTTGCATCGCGGCAGCGCTTTGGAAGCGGACGCTTTGCAACAGCTCCTGCAGATGCAGTCGCGTTGAAAACAGATCCGCACCGACACGGCACACGCCCATATCCTTTGCCGCATACAACTCAACACCGTCGTCGCGCACCAGCCACAGCATATACGCCGTGTCGATCCCCTTAACGGCGTACAGCGTGCCGTTGTCGTCCTCCGATCGGAACGTGTCAAAATACGATGCGCAATCCTCACACGGCACGTCCGATGCGATCGCACCGAGCTTTTCGCCGAGCGCTTTCTCGTTGACCGTCTCGGTCGAAAGAAAGGCGTAGCGCGTGTCGCGATAGGTCAACTGCTTGAGAATGGGCGCGCCGATGGCAAACTCACCGTCCAACGTCGGGCACAGGTGCGGCGCTTTTTCGACGGGGACGTCGATCTTCCAAAGTCCCGTAGCAAAGCTGAGCGTGACGGCCATCACCGCGACACACGCCGCCACCGTCAGCACACGCGACAAGCGCGACGGACGCGCCGTTTCCGCTTCGCGGAGGAAGCGCTCGTCGATGTCGGAAAAGCGATCAAAGCTCGACTCGCGGTTCATATCGACACCCCCTCTTTTTCCAAAAACTGTTTCAATTTACGACGGGTGCGGAGCAAGCAAGTCTTCACCCGATCCTCCTTCACGTCCAGTTCGGATGCAATGCGCTCGATGGGAAGCATGAACCAATAGCGTTTGACAAAGATCACGCGCGATTGCTTTGAAAGCGACTGCAAAAAGCGGTCAAACAGATCCTTCCATTCCGCCTCCTGCTCCACATTGCACGTCGACGGCACCAGTTCCTCCCATTCCTCAAGCGCATCGCAACCGCGATGGCGACTGCGCTTTTGGGCATACGCCGCACGCAGACGGTCACACGCCGTGTTGCGCGTGACGCGCGCCACATACGCCTTAAAATCGCGCGGATGGGTCGGCGGGATCGCATTCCACACACGCACCCACACGTCCGCGAGACATTCCTCACAATCCTCTTTGGTGTCGAGCATGGTGCGCACAATGGTATTGCAATACGCTCCGTAGTGTGCCTCGGTAAGCGCGATGGCTTGCTCATCACGCTCTTCGTACAACGCGATCAACTGTTCATCGGTCACGATGTCTCACATCCTTTCTACCTATCAAGACGGCAAACACCGCCCTTAGGTGACACGCAGTTTCAAAAAAGCCTCGGCATCCGAGATGCCGAGGCTCACGTCATTCGGTTTCCTGCGACTCGTCGTCTTCTGTCTCGTCTTCGGCATCCTCATCCGACTCGTCGTCCTCTTCGGCTGACTCGCGCCGTTTTTTCACGACCGTCAGCACCACGACCGCGCCGACCGCCGCCACACCGAGCAAAATGAACCACACCACGCCCGCCGCATCCGCTTCGGGAGAATAGCCGCCGGGTGTACCGGCATCGTAACTTCCGCCTTGGTAGGGCGAGGTCGCGCGAGAGGCTTGCGTGTGCTTGATGATGGGCACGAGCGTCGTCGCCGCCGTGCCGCCCTTGCCGTCTGCCGTCACAAACGCCGCCGTATCGCTGAGTTTCAGGTGCGACACGGTGAGCTCGCCCTGACCGTACATCGTAATATATACCCCGAGGAGCGTCATCTTCCCGTTCTTGGGAACAACGAGACCGTTATATTCCATATAGTTCTTCATGTCGAGGGACAACACGTAACTTCCGTGGGCAACACCCTCTCCGCTCGCAGGAGCGGTATCCTGAAACGCTTCGTACCACGACGGACCCGTCAACTGCGGATACGCGTCGTAGGGATCGCCGTCCAGCTTCAACGCCACGTTGAACGGTGCGGAGGACACGACGGACAACTGCAGATAGCGCGTGGTATTGAGGTTGATCTCCTCGTCCCATTCGATGACCGCGGTGACGGGATTTCCGCCGCTTTGCAACGCGAGGGCTCCGTTCTCCGTGTAGCTTCCGCCGCTGAGGAACGTGGTGGATTCTTCGTTTAGCAAAACGTGCTCTGCGGCCGCCGATGCAGGCATCGCCAAACACAGTGCGCCGAGCATCATTGCCAAACACACCGCCATCGCGCGTCGGATCATCCGCCATTCCTCCTTTGTATCCTAATTATTCTCTACTATTGTACTATCCTTTGCGACGAAGCGCAAGCAAAATCTTCAGATTTCCGAAGAAAGAATCACGTTTGCCAGCTGTTTTCCGATCAATCGACCGCTGTAGAGCGCTTCGGACAACGTATTGGCATCGGTTCCGACCTCCAAAAGGAGCGAACCCGGATGCAACCCCTGATTGTAGCGCGCGTCCATCAGGTAAAGCGGACGCATCACGCCCTCGCAGTGCGCCTCCATTTCCTGATGCAACCGCAGTCCCCACTGCAGATTCTCTCGGCAATAGGCATTTGGAAGCTCGGCAGTATCGGTGCCGCCGACAATGAGCATCACCTGAGCCGCTTTGCGTCCGTCCACGGTGACGGTGGGTTTGAGCTTGGTGCCGTCCTCATACAAGATCGCATCGCGGTGGATGTCGAGCACCACGCGGATGGAGGGGTTCTCGGCAAGGTGACGACGAATGGTCGCTTCCGAGCGTCCGTACGCCCCCGAATAGGGCGTGTCGTGCACGGTGGTGTCGTGGATCACACCGATGCCTCTGGCGCGAAGCTCCTGCGCCACGCATTCCCCCACCGCCGCCACCGTTTGCGAAGCATCCTCACTGCGCGAAGCATCCTCGGCGTTGTAGTAGCCCGCATAATACGACATATACGATTCCGAGGTATGGGTGTGTACGATCAGCACCTGCACGTCTCCCTCTGCTTCGGCGGGCGGCAACGCCGCTTCGAGCAACGCACCGTAGTCATAGGTCACGCCCGACGTGTTTTTGACGGCGACTTGCGCCACGGTCGGCGCGGAGGTGATCGCCTCCTCCCGCACCGCACCGCCGCCGTCACCCTTCGGTGGGATGACGGGATCGGAGGACACAGGTGCCGACACGTCCGCTTTGGGCATGGTCACCGCCGCATAATGCGACGACGACAGCCTGCCGACGCTCTCGTTGTCGGGGTAACGCAATCCGACCGCCACCGCGGCAGCGCGTTCACCGATACGTCGCCATTGCGACCACGGCACCGCAAAGACCGCCGCAAGCAACACTGCCACACTTAACACGAGCGGTAAAAGCCCTCTCACATACGCTCCGATTCGTTTCACGGTCATCCCTCCCTACCGAAATTTGTATGCAAAACGGGAGAAAACATACGTATTCGGGCGGTTCGAAACAAAAAAATGAAGTTTTTTCAAAAAAACAGTTGCTTTTTTTGGCGGTACGTGGTATGATAATCACCGCGTGATTGAGAAATTGTGTTTGAAAAGAGGAGGTGTGACCATGCCCAACATCAAATCCGCTAAAAAGCGTGTGAATGTCATCGCTGTTAAAACGGCGCGCAACAAGGCGAACCGCTCGGCTCTGAAGACCGAGATCAAAAAGGCCAATGCCGCGATCGAAGCGAACGCAGAGGACAAGGCTGTTGCTGTCAACGCCGCGATCAAAAAGATCGACCAGGCTGTTGCTAAGGGCCTCCTGCATAAGAACACTGCTGCAAGGAAAAAGTCCGCCCTCGCGAAAAAGGCGAACGCGTAAGCTTTTTATCGAAAACAAAAACTGACCGCTGTCTGAAAGACAGCGGTCTTTTTGTCGTTTATAACCGAATGCGTACATCGCCCGAAGAGAGAGTCGCTTCCTCCCCGTCGTCAAAACGCACCCGCAGGCGGCATTGCTCATCAATATCCAGCGCCACAGCAGTACGTTCGCCGGCAGCGGTGGTGACGGTGATCGCCCGTCCGCGAAGAAGCGACCGCCGACGGTACTCCTCGGTAACGGTGCGGTCGGCACGATGCGGATACACCGCAAAGAACTCGTCCAGTACCGCCGCCGCCAACACGGCGGCATCGCCGTTCCCGTCTTCAAACACCGCTCCCGCGATGCCGTTCAAATCCGCAGGAAAGCCGTTTTTGGGCGATTCGACGTTGATGCCGACACCGAGCACCGCCCATGTCAAGCGCGCGTTATCGGGCGAAAGAGAGGCTTCTGTCAGGATGCCGCACACCTTGCGATCGTCGCAGTAAACGTCGTTGACCCACTTGATCTCGGCCTTTCGTCGGGACACACGCTCCACCGCACGGCATACCGCCACGGCAGCGGCGGTCGTCAGAGACAGCGCTTCCGTTGCCGCCCCATCGGGGCGCAAAAGCACACTCATGTATACTCCCGTCCCCTCGGGTGAGAAGAAGGAGCGACCACGCGTGCCTCTGCCGGCGGTTTGCGCCCGTGCCAGGATGACGGTACCTTCGGGCGCGCCCTCCTCGCCGCACTGCTTGCAACGGTCGTTGGTGGAGGGGATCGTCTCATAGACGGCAATCGACAATCCGCGCGTGTGAAGCCCCGCTTCCAAGCGCTCGCGAAAGCGTGTGATCGCGTCCATATCCGTCCCCTCCTTCGGTTTGTGATGGCTCTATCATACCACAGTTGCGGGGGTTTGTCACGCGGTCTTGCGACCGAAATAAAATAAAAATCGGAATATTCCGTCATTTTCAGAATTTACATGTATATTTTCTTTGAATTTTTTTGTTTTTCTCTTGTTTTCTGAGTTTTCATATTTTTTGAACAAAAACTGAGAAATTGAGCAAAAACGAGAAAACGAGAGAGAAAACGAGAGAATACGGTGTGTAAATTAAAAAAACGGCGATTTTAGGGTTGACATTGATTTTGGGATGTGGTATCATAGCCGCCGTAGGTTAAAAAAGACTATATTACACAGGAGGTATTCTTGATGACCACGTTCATGGAAAAAGCCGGTCAAGTCGACCGCAAGTGGTATGTCATCGATGCCGCCGGCAAGCCCCTCGGTCGTGTGGCCGCTCAAGCTGCTGTGCTTCTGCGCGGTAAGCATAAGCCCACCTTCACGCCCCATGTGGATTGCGGCGATCATGTCATCATCATCAACTGCGGCAAAGCCATCCTCACCGGCAACAAGCTGCAAAACAAAGTTTGGTATCGTCACACCGGCTGGATCGGCGGCCTGAAAGCCACGAAGTACAGCACCCTGATGGCGCAGCGCCCCGAAAAGGCGATGGAGCTTGCCGTCAACGGTATGATCCCGAACAACACCATCGGCCGTGCGGCGATGACTCGTCTGCGCGTCTATGCGGAATCCAACCACGCTCACGAGGCTCAGAAGCCCGAAGAGTTCAAACTGTAAGAAAGGAGGCTGTTTTAGAATGGATTACAATGCGAGACCGTATTTCTACGGCACCGGCAGAAGAAAGAAGTCCGTTGCGCGCGTGCGTCTGTACGCCGGCACCGGCAAGGTCACCATCAACGGCCGCGATATCGATGATTATTTTGGCCTTGAGACCCTCAAATTGATCGTTCGTCAGCCTCTGGAGCTTACCGGCACGTCCGATAAGTTCGACATCGAGTGCCGCGTCGGCGGCGGCGGTGTGACCGGTCAGGCGGGCGCGATCCGTCACGGCATCTCCCGTGCGTTGCTCCAATACAACACCGACGAGCTTCGTCCGCTCCTCAAGAAGGCGGGCTTCCTCACGCGCGATCCGCGTATGAAGGAAAGAAAGAAGTACGGCCTCAAAGCCGCTCGTCGCGCTCCGCAGTTCAGCAAGCGCTGATTGCATCTTTCGAGCATTCCAAAAGGACTCTTCCTCAGCGAAGAGTCCTTTTTCTTTTGGTTCGCGCGGTTGACATTTTTTCTCCTCCGTGATATACTGTACAGTAGAAAGCGTTGAAAAGGACGCCGCTTGTTCCGTTCGGATCTCTTCGACAGAGAGGGTTGCCTCGGCTGAAAGCTCCCCATTGATCCCCACCGCAAGCGGTCACCGCCTTGGAGCGCGCGGCTGAACCGCTTTTTTTCGGATAAGTCGCGACGGGTCGCCTCGTTATCGGCGCAAGAGGGCGGCAGGATCTGCCGCTGAATCTGGGTGGAACCACGGAGTGTTTTTCGCTTCGTCCCTGTTTTGCGGGGGCGAAGCGTTTTTTCTTTTCCTCCGACACATCAAAAAGGAGTGACCGAACTTATGTTGAAACTGACTTTGAAGGGCGGCGACGTGCGCGAAGCAGAGCAAGGCGTTACCGTCGACAGCGTGTGCCGCGACATCTCGATGGGACTGTACCGCGCGGCGTGTGCGGCGCGTGTGAACGGCGAAGTGGCCGACTTGCGCACCGTTTTGAACGAGGACAGCACGCTCGACATCCTGACGTTTGACGATCTCGACGGCAAGAAGGCGTACTGGCACACCACCTCCCACATCATGGCGCAGGCGGTGAAACGTCTGTATCCGCAGGTCAAGCTGACCATCGGCCCGTCCATTGACAACGGCTTTTATTACGACTTCGATCTCGAGGACAGCCTGACGCTTGAGGATCTGCCGAAGATCGAGGCGGAAATGAAGAAGATCATCAAAGAGGCGTTGCCGCTCGAGCGTTTTGCGCTCCCGAAGGCGGAGGCGCTCGAACTGATGAAGGACGAACCCTATAAATGCGAATTGATCGAAGCGCTTCCCGAAGACGAGGAGATCTCGTTCTACAAGCAGGGCGACTTTGTGGATCTGTGCGCCGGCCCCCACCTCCCCGACACCGGTCGCGTCAAAGCGGTCAAATTGTTGTCGGTGACGGGCGCATACTGGCGCGGCGACTCCAAGAACAAGATGCTCAAGCGCATCTACGGTGTGGCGTTCCCGAAAGCGTCGGAGCTCGAGGCCCATCTCCAACAGCTCGAGGAAGCCAAAAAGCGCGACCACAACAAGCTCGGTCGTGAGCTCGAACTGTTCACCACGTCCGACGTGATCGGCCAAGGCTTGCCCATCATGCTCCCGAAGGGTGCGCGCATCATCCAGCTTCTGCAACGCTTTGTCGAAGACGAGGAGCAAAAGCGCGGTTGGTTGCTCACCAAGACCCCCTATATGGCAAAGAGCGATCTTTACAAGATCTCGGGTCACTGGGATCATTATCAGGACGGCATGTTCGTGCTGGGCGACGAGGAGAAGGACAAGGAAGTGTTCGCTCTGCGTCCGATGACCTGCCCGTTCCAATACCAAGCGTATCTCAACCGCGCGCGTTCGTATCGCGATCTGCCGCTGCGCTACAACGAGACGTCCACCCTCTTCCGCAACGAAGCAAGCGGCGAGATGCACGGCCTCATTCGCGTGCGCCAGTTCACCATTTCGGAAGGTCACTTGATGTGCCGTCCCGATCAGCTCGAAGAAGAGTTCAAGGGTTGCTTGGAGCTGGCGATCTTTATGCTCAAGACGCTCGGTCTGTACGAGGACGTGTCCTACCGCTTCTCGCAGTGGGATCCCGACAACCGTGAGAAATACATCGGCACCGAGGAGCAATGGGACGAAGCGCAGGGCATCATGAAGCGCATCCTTGACCATCTGGAGATTCCGTATGCCATCGGTGTGGGCGAAGCGGCGTTCTACGGTCCGAAGCTCGACATCCAGATCAAGAACGTCCACGGCAAAGAGGATACCCTCATCACCATCCAGATCGACCAAATGCTCGCCGAGAAATTCGGCATGGAGTACACCGATGCGGACGGTTCAAAGAAGAACCCCTACATCATCCACCGCACCTCCATTGGTTGCTACGAGCGCACGCTCGCACTCCTCATTGAGAAGTATGCCGGTGCGTTCCCGCTGTGGCTTGCGCCCGAGCAGGTGCGCGTGATGCCGATTTCCGAGCGTCAGGCGGATGCGGCGACGGAGGTCACCGAACAGCTCAAGGCCGCCGGACTCCGCGCGGAAGCCGACCTCCGAAACGAGAAGATCGGCTACAAGATCCGCGAAGCGCAGATGCAAAAGGTACCGTATATGCTCATTATCGGCGATAAAGAAGCCGAAAGCGGCACCGTTTCGGTGCGTCGCCGCGGCGAAAACGGCGATCTCGGCAGCATGAGCGTGGAGGAATTCCTCCAAAAAGCGCTCGTCGAAGTGGCGACCAAAGCCCGCTGATCGCCTTGTTGAGTTTACAAAAGAAATCCCCGGTTCTCTCAAAAGGAGAACCGGGGATTTTGTTGTTTTAAGAGAGTTATCCGGTGATGGAGGCAATGAGCAGTTCGCGCACGTCGGTGGTGTTCATGACACCGCTTTGATCGAAGTCGGCGGCCAGTGTCTGCGCTTCATCAAGCACCTGCACTTTCAGCACCGCCATCACGATCATGCGACCGTCCATCGTCGACGCCTTGCCGTCGCCGTTCACGTCACCGCGCACGACCACGGTACGCGCGATCGCATCACCCGCTTTGACGATCATACCCGTGGCGACGAGGGCATTGTCGCCCACTGCCGCGCCGCCTTTCCACACCGTCACCGCATCGGAGGAGCGCACATTGGCACAAAGCTCCTGCACCGTCGTATCGGCGGCGACGTGCTTCACATACACGTTGTCAATCTCGTACACGTCGCTTTCAAGGAAGGTGTTCGGGGTGGTTTCCGCCTTGTAAACGCCGTCGGTGAACGAAGCCGCCGCCGTGCCGTTGGACGCCTGAAGCGCCTTCAACGTGAGCGTACCCTGACCGCCGAGCACCACTTCCACTGCCTTGACGGTGGTGATGCCGCCTGTGGGGAGAACGCCGTTATAGGTAAAGCAACTGTGCACATCGAGCGCCTTTTGATAGTTGCCGCTCGGGATCCGATCGTTCACGGTCGCCTCGCAGAACTGCGGCCAGAAGTCGCTGACAAGACCGTAGGAAGCGTCGCCGCTCGCCGTCGTGAACACGGGGCGAATGTCAAACGGCACAGAGGATTCCACATCCACCAGCAGATTTTTCAGTGCCGTCACGTCGTAGTCGCGATGAAGCGTCATCGTCACCGCATAGCCATCGGCGCTGTTGGAAGTCACGGTCAGTTTGCCGTCGTTGTAGACGTAGTCGCCCGCTTTTGACGGTTCGGACACGGTCACCTCACCGCTGACAAGCGGCAGGTGGCGCACCACATCGCTGTCGGTCACTTCGTCCGAAATGCCCAGGCCGTAGAACGTAATCATTTTATTCATATTGGAGGCATCCGTGCCCGACACCAACACACGCAAGCCCGTGATTGTCAGCGTGCCGTCGGCGTTGTACGCCGTGTCGGGAATGCCGAGCGCGCTCAGCGGCACCTTGCCCGTGCGGCGCACATCGTCGCCCTTCACGTCACCGCTGGTCGACGAGATGTTCGCGCCCGCAAAGGCAGACTGGATCGCCAACGACTCTTTGCTCGACGCACTGCCGGGGACGCTGTTTTTGAAGGTGAGGATGATACTGCCGCGCGCGTTGGTTTCGATCATATAATCGTAGCACAGCAGCATCGCCGAGGGATCCACCGTGATGGGGGTGGCGAACGTATAATTCAGCGCAGGCCAGTTGCCTTCGGTTTTATACAGCTTGTGAGCGCCATCCTGCAACTGAGCGACCGCACCCGTTTCCGCCGCCCAATCGGAGGCCGCCGTCGGAAGAAGCGAGGTGGTCGTCGCGTTCACAGCACTGCCGGGGACGTGACCTTCCAGCATCGCCGCCATGCCGACCGTAAAGTAGTCGCGAAGCGACGACGTAACGTGCGCCCCCTGCCCGAACAGGTTGACCGCCAGCACAAAGCCACCGTCCGGCACGGTGAAGGTTTTGGCTTTGCCGAGTTCGGTCTGCGCGGAAAGCAACGTGTAGGCGTTATGATTCACATTGGCAAAGGTGAACACCATGTCCCATGTGTGCGTGTCGGTCGAGGTGTTCAGCGAATCGTAAATCACCCATTCGCCGTTGCCCGCGGCGCGGTTCACGCCGTTGACGGAATACGCTTCCTCCAGCGTCGGGACCCACAGCGACACGGGGCGCATCTGCAGATCCGCCAGACCGTTCAGGTGTTTGGTGAACACACGGTGCCCCACGCCGAGCACTCCGACGTCCATCTGCCCTTCGGGGATCGCAATGACGACGCCGTCGTGCGGTACCGGCACCGACGGGTTCGCGCCGAGCCACGCACCGCGAAGCACTTTTTCGACCTTGTGTCCGCCGCCGTTCTCATACTTCGTGACGACGTAGTTGAACGCCGCCGGGTTCGAAGACACATCCGCCGCATTCATCGTGAAGGTGCGGTCGTACACACCGACGCCGAACGCGCCGTCCTGTTGCTTCTTATTGAAATACGCCGCGTCAAACATCATATTCGTTGCCGTATCGGTCGGGGCAAACGCCACCTGCGGCACTTCAACCACGGTGCCGCTTTCGGGATCGCTTGCCTCTTTCGCCTTCGGAGCAGAGAAGTCAAACGGGATCGTGAACTCGTCGCGCTTGCCGTATCCGTCGAGGATCGTGCCGTCTTCATAGTCCGAGCCAAACGCCGCGGTGTACGGCGAATAGGTGCGGTGGGTGATGGTGCCGGCCGCGACGTCGCACTCCATGAAGCGCATGAAGCCGTTGCCGCCGTTCGTGGTATTTTGGTAGTTGGCCATCATCTGATACACCGTGCGATCGGGTTTGCCGTCGCCGTTGTCGTCGATGGTGTCGATCTTACGGGTGGAGTTGTAGTTATGACCGCACAGCACCATGCGCACGTTGGGGTTTTTGAGCACCACGTTTTCAAAAATCGTGTTGCCGCGCGAGGTGCGCTCACCGCTCGCCGCCATGTATTCATGGAACGCCAACACCGCAATGTAGTCCTCATGCTCTTTCAGCACGCTGTTCATCCACGCATAATCCGCATCGGTGTGCGGACCGTAGCCGAGATACACAAAAATGAAGTTTACGCCGCCGAGATTCATCAAATCATAGTGGCCGTAGTTGTCGTCATAACCGCCGCCGTACCACCAATTGTCCTTATACCGCGCTTCACCGAAATACTGGCTGAATTCCGTATGATCGGCGGTGCCGCTGGTGGTATCGACGTCATGGTTACCGGCAAGCACGCCGTAGGCCATGCCGGCATCGTCCCATTTTTTGTACGCCGCATTCGCCACCGCCCACTGGTCGTGGTTGTGGGGATTGTCAACGAAGTCGCCCGTATGAACCGTATACAAAATGTTCATGCGATTAGCGTTGTTGACCACCCACTCGTTTTGAACGGTGAGGATCTCCGGATAGGCAAAGGAATACCATTGCGGATCCGTCGACCAAAGAATCGTGAAATTGTCCGCCTCGATCGGTGCGATGTCTGCCGCCGAAGCTGTGAGTGCCAGCGGCATCAAGCCGCACAGCATACAAAGTGACAGTGCCACCGCCAATAGGCGGCGCAGGATGGAATGTCTCATACGTCTCCCTCGTTTCCTGCAAAATATAAACTGCATATGATAGGAGTATACCATAAAAAAAGAAAAGCGTCAAACCCAAACCTCGGATTTGACGCTTCAAAAGTCGCTTAATAGTTTTCGGCGTGCACTTCAAAATAGCTCTGCGGATGGTTGCAGGTCGGGCAAACTTCAGGTGCTTTGGTACCGACGACCAAATGACCGCAGTTGCGGCATTCCCACACCTTCACTTCGCTCTTCTCAAACACCTGCGCTGTTTCCACGTTCTTGAGCAACGCACGATAGCGCTCCTCGTGATGCTTCTCGACCTCTGCCACCAAGCGGAATTTCGCCGCCAATTCCGGGAAACCTTCTTCTTCCGCCGTCTTGGCGAAGCCGGCGTACATATCGGTCCACTCGTAGTTCTCGCCTTCCGCCACCGACGCGAGGTTCTGCGCGGTGTCACCGAGGCCTTCGAGCTCCTTGAACCACAGCTTTGCGTGCTCCTTCTCGTTGTCCGCGGTCTTCAAAAACAGCGCCGCGATCTGCTCAAAGCCCTGCTTTTTCGCCACCGACGCGAAGTAGGTGTACTTGTTGCGCGCTTCGGACTCTCCCGAAAACGCCGCCATCAAATTTTTCTCGGTTTGGGTGCCTGCATACTTACTCATAGTGATTGCCTCCTATTATTATGTTTTTTGTATTGCAGAGAACAGATCCGTGCCGACGCCGCACAGCGGGCACACCCAGTCGCTCGGAAGATCCTCAAAACGCGTACCGGGTGCGATACCGCTCTCGGGATCGCCGACGGCGGGATCGTACTCATAGCCACACACATTGCAAACATACTTCATAACACAGCGCCTCCTTGAAATATCGGTGCTGTTAGGATACCCCGAAGTAGCTTTGCATATACATCTCCAGTTGCGATGCCGCCATCATACCGGGGCGGTCGTGCACCAAGCGCCCCTCGGCATCGATAAACAACGTCCGCGGAATGGAGCGCACCGCATAGGCACGCACCGCCTCGGCATCGTTGTCGTAAAAGGACGGGAAGGTATACCCCTTCGCTTCCAAAAAGGCTTCGCCGCGACGAGCGCCGTCGTCGGTGTTGATCATCAGGAACTGCACCTCATCGCCGTAGCGCCGATACATCTCCTCAAAGCCGTCCATCTCCTCTACGCAGTAGCCGCACCACGTCGCCCAGAAGTTGACGACCACCGGCTTACCGGCGAAAGAAGACAACGTCACGGCTCGTCCATCGGCATCGTAGACGGTGAAGTCGTAGGCGGTGAGCGCTTCGATTTTGTCCCCCGTATCGGCGGTGTCGTAGGGTTCTTTCAGGGTGTTGTACAACCACGCACCGCCGCCGATCAACAGCACAAACACCAGCACCGCCACCGCATATCCTATCTTTTTATTCATCTGCGTCTCTCCTTAGGAAAACAGCGTCATCACGCGGTGGAGCAAACCGGTCATCATCAGGACGCCGACCGCGATCAAAAACCAACCGCACACCGTGTTGATCACGCGGTAATGCATTTTAATGAATCGAAAGACCGATTGCAGGCGGTCAAGCAACACCGCCGAGATCACAAAAGGAACACCGAGTCCGAGCGAATAGGTGAACAAGAGCAATGCTCCCTCCCACGCCGTTCCCGACGAGGACGCGAGCGCCAATGCCGACCCGAGAAACGCACCGACACACGGCGTCAAACTGACGGAATAGATCATGCCGAACAGCATCGCAGACATCACGCCCGTGACCTGACGTGCCGTGCCGCCGTTTTCCTTGAAGAACGGCAGGCGGATCCATCCGAGATAATGCACGCCGAACAGCACGACAAGCGCACCGGTGACGAGATTGACAACGACGGCGTATTCCTGCAAAAACCGCCCCACCGTCCCCGAAAAGAGACCGAGGAGCAAAAACACCGCCGTGAAGCCCAACACAAAGAACAACGCGCGCACGAACGTCCGTTGTCGTTTGTCCGCACCGCCCGCAAAATACGTCACGTACACCGGCAGAAGCGGCAGCATACACGGGGACACAAACGAGATCAAGCCCTCCAAAAAGGTGATCACATACGCCATAGGTTCTCTCACCGCCTTTGTCCACAGTATACCACATTGGTTTGTAAATTACCACAATTTTTTTAAAAAACACGGTATAAGCGATCGCCGTCCGCCCCATACTTCGAGCATCTCACAAAAAGGAGCGGTTTTCATGGACATGACCGTCAAGGATTACAACACCCTATCGCGCAAGCTCGCGCCGCGCTCGCACGTTGCCGTCGACTGCGCCAAAGCGTTTGCCGTCGGCGGCAGTATCTGCGCACTCGGTCAGTTACTGCTGTTCGGCGGCGAGGCGCTCGGACTCGGCGAAAAGGAGTCCGCCCTCGTTTGCACCCTCACGCTCATTTTGCTAAGCGCCTTGTTGACAGGATTCGGGCTGTATGACAAGATCGCCAAGCACGCCGGTGCCGGCACGCTCGTACCCATCACGGGGTTTGCCAACGCCATCACCGCCCCTGCCATCGAATTCAAGACCGAAGGGTACGTGCTCGGACTCGGTGCCAAGATGTTCACCATCGCAGGACCTGTCATTGTCTACGGCGTGGCAGCAAGCATGATTTACGGGATGATCTACTGGGTTCTTACCACGATGTTGTGATCGCACACACCGCCGAAAGCGGCAAGCGCCGCCCATCGCAAAAAAGGAGCTCCCCGTTCGTCTCATCGACCGCGCGCACTCGTCCCGTCACCGTCACGTAGCGACCGCCGTCCTTGGTGGGATCGTCCTCAAAGCACAACAGCGTCACCGTCGGGCGTTCGGGAAGGCGCTCCTCGAGCGCGTGCAAGGATGCATTCAGCGCGTCTTCCTCCTCCGGCGAGAGCGGTACGCGACGCGCGGTCAGCCGCGCCTCCTCGTCCAAAGCTTCCTCCAGTCCCGTCAACGCCGCAAACGGTGCAAACTGTGCCGCGCGATGGGCGCGCGACATGGGCGACGGCGCTTCGGGGCGCGCGCGGTCGAGCAATTCTTCATAAGGGTTCATCTCACGCTTTGTGACCTCCGATCTGTTGATTGCGTTCACGGGCCGTAGCGCCCTCCTCCAGATCCATACCGCGCAGGATGGCGTTTCGCCCGTATTTGTGCATGACGCTCAGCATGGCGCGTTGCCGCCGTCGTTCGCGACCGAGCATCTCCTCTTCTCGCGTGACGGCATCAAGCGGCGTGAAGAGCGACAACTGATACGCCGCCTCTTTTGCTTCCTCTTCGTCGGTGAGATGGTTGGCATTCAGAGTGATGCGCCGCACCGTCAGCGTCGGATCAACGATGCGCTCAAACAGCGCTGTGAGCGCCTCCATGATGCGCCGCGAGGAAGACAAAAAGCGCGGCAGATTCACCGTACCGTGGGCGTGCCTCGGGATCGCGCGTCCATAGGGATCGCACACCGCCTCGCCGCGGTAGTACACGGCGCGTGTGGGGTCGGTCAGGTTCTCGCGGTCGTATCCCACCGTCAGGGCGAGCTGATCGGTGACCAGACGGCGATCCACCAGATCCAGCGCCAAACGATCCGCCATCTCGCGCACGATCAGACGTGCCTTTTCAAACGGATAAGGGGCGGTCAACACCTGCCCGACGGACGTACTGCGGTCGTTCGGGCGGTACGCCTTGATATCCGCCATCGTGCAGGGTTCCCACCCCCACGCGTGATCGATGAGCAATTCCGCATTCACCCCGAACAGCCGATACAGCATCGGTGCGTTGTACAACGAACAACGCGCCACATCCCCCATCGTGAACAACCGACGCTCGGCAAGTTTCGCGGCGTAGCCGCGCCCCACGCGCCAAAAATCCGTCAGCGGTCGGTGCGACCACAGCAACGCGCGATACCGCGCTTCGTCCAGCTCCGCCACGCGCACGCCGTGCGCATCAGGCGGACTTTTTTTCGCCAACAGATCCATCGCCACCTTGCACAGATACAGATTCGTACCCACGCCGGCGGTCGCGGTGATGCCCGTCTCGGCGAACACCGCCTGCACCATCCGCGACGCAAACGTGCGCGCATCACACGCGGCGGCCTGCAGGTACGGTGTTGCGTCGATGAACACCTCGTCCACCGAATAGGCGTGGATGTCCTCGGGAGCGACAAAGGTGAGATACACCCGATAGATGCGCGCGCTGTACGCCATGTAGCGCGCCATACGCGGCGGTGCGATGATGCAGTCCGCTTCGAGCGTCTTGTCCCTTTCAAGCGCCGCCGCATCCGTCGAGGACGCACCGAGCACACCGCCCGCTTGCAACCGCCGCGCGGCATTGACGCGGCGAAGCACCTCCTTCGCTTCAAACAGACGCGCCCGCGACGGGATGCCGTACGCCTTCAAACTCGGCGACACCGCCAGGCAAATCGTCTTGTCGGTGCGGGATTCGTCCGCCACCAGCAGATTGGTCGTCAACGGGTCAAGACCGCGTTCCACGCACTCCACCGACGCATAAAACGATTTCAAATCAATGGCAATATACCGCTTATCCACCGCTGTTTCCTCCGTTTCTCTGCAAAGAGCATAGCACACCTTCGAGAAAAACGCAAGAGAAAAACAAACATTTGTTCTTTTCTTTTTCTTGGTATTATTTGTCACAAGCGCAAAAATCGAACATACGGTCTTTTCAAAGTGTGCATATCCTACCGCCTTTTCGCATATACTGCACCGAGAAAGGCAGGGATAGGCAATGTACACCTCGACGGCGTTTTGGCAACTCGGCGGGATGGTGTTCACCTCGGTGGCGGGAACCATCCTTCACTTTGTGTTCGATTGGACAGGCGGCAATGCCGCCGTCGGGGTGTTCACCGCCGTCAACGAATCCATCTGGGAACACACCAAGCTGTTGTTCGTCCCGATGACGCTGTGGACGCTGATCGAAGCGCCCGCATTGCGCCGCCGTCACGATGCGTTTTGGTGCGCGAAGCTACGCGGCACGTTGCTCGGCATTCTCCTGATCCCGACGATGTATTATGTGTACAGCGGCATCCTCGGCGTGTCGTCGGACTATGTGAACATCACCATCTTCTTTGTTGCGGCGGCAATCGCCTACTGCACGGAAACACGGTGGTTGTCCGCGCCGCGCCGCACACCGTGCCGCGCATCGCTCGTGTGGGCGGTGTGGGGTGCTGTCTTTCTGCTCTATGCGGTGTGGACCTTCCTGCCGCCGCCTATCCCGCTCTTTCGCGATCCCGTGAGCGGTGCGTATGGATTGGTGTAAAAAAAGACCGTCATCCTGTCGGATGACGGTCTTTTTTATATAGCTTATTTGCGCACCCAACGACTGCGATAAGACGCGGTGCCGCGCGGCAGCCACGCCGTTTTGGGCGCTTCGATCGGTTGTTTGACGACCGCTTTTTTGACGGTCGGCTTCTTCGCCGCCGGCTTCTTTGCGGCGGTTTTTTTCGCGGCGGGTTTCTTTGCGGCGGGCTTCTTCGCGGTCGCTTTCTTCGCCGCCACCGTCGTCAGCGAGACCCACTCCTTGACAGCATTCAGGAACGCTTTCTTGTCGCGCTTGGCGTTGATGTAGATCTGCACCTGATAGAGCGTGTCGGCATGGAAAAACAACACCAGATAGCCGCACCACGGCTCTTCGCCCTTGTCGCTCTCATCGATCTGCGCATACACCGCATCCAGACCGTTTGCGAGCGTCTGATACTTCACCGCATAGCGGCGCTCCACGCTTTCGAGACGACGCTCCAAAATGCCGCAAAACGCCGCTTTGCGTTCCTTGGCGTTGCCGTTCCACAGCGCCGCCAACGATGCCGCTTGTTGCACCGCCACCGTCTTGCAGTTGATGGACAGCGGCGCGTCCTTATACTGCGCGACACCGCCTTTAAAGCCTTTGGAATACGCCAACAGCGCAAACTCTCCCTCCGTTTTCGGAACGACCATACCGTCGGGAATCGCCACCGAGAGCGCTCCCATGCGCGCACGCCGTTTCGTCTCATACGTCGGAAGCACAAACGCCGCCGCATTGTCCATTGCTTTTGCCATACTGCATTCTCCTCTTTTCCGAAACCTATATGCCCCATTATAACCGCTTTGTAACCGTTTTGCAACCTTTTCGACGCGGACTTTGGAATTTTTTTACACACCGCCCTCGCGCACGGTGCGCACAGTCTCCTTTGGTATGTGGTTCTACCGCCTTTTCCCATTCCTGAAGCGCCTTTCGGCGTGAGGTGGGATTGCGGGGTGCTTCTTTTCTGTTTATTACAGCCACGGAACATAACACAAACCGACAGCTTTTCTCTCGCGATGCGTTATTTACATTGGCAGTTTCCTGCGATACAATATAGATGTCGACAAAATAACGGTTTTGCAAAACAACAGGAGGCTGTTATGAAACTGACCATTGGCGAGAATATTCGCCGCTTTCGAAAGAAACACGACCTGACACAAGAAGCGTTTGCCGAACGCTTGGGCGTTACTTATCAATCGGTCAGCCGTTGGGAGAACGGCACGACCTATCCCGATCTGGAACTTCTGCCCGCTATTTCCGAGACGCTTTCGGTGACGGTGGATGAGTTGATCGGCATGCCGCAGATCGAAAAAGAAAAACGCGCACTGGAAACCGTTGACGAACTTCGCCGCGAATGTATGAAGCAAGAGTACGACGCCGAACGCATTGTCGAGCTTTTGCGCGATATCCGCCGCAATTACCTTGACAGTGAATGGGCGTGGCGACCGTGGACGGACGGCAATGATCGTGCATTCCGCGATCCTGCCATTCTACCCGAAGTGCGCTTATTTGCCAATGCGTATCTCGAGCGAAAACCGATGGCCGCCGAAACAATTCAGACTATGTCGAGTGTTGAAGATGAGGAGCACATTGCGGAGTTCTTAGAAAAGCACACGACATCGTTCGATTGTTCCGCTCGCGAATTGCTGTTTATGCGGTATTGGCGACGCGGTGATGCCGAAAGGCTTGAAAAAGAGAGACGCTATCGAATGTTCCAAGCGTTCGACAAGCTCTTTGATGAACGGAGTGTGTTACCGCTGAATCCCACTCCCGAAGCCCAAACGGCGGCGATCGAATTTACGCGAGGATTGCTCAATCTGATTCGAAATGACACCGAGGATGATCGCGCAGATATTTGGGTGCAACGCCGTCTGAGACTGGGGCTGGACACCGCTTCACGGATGGTGGCTACAAGTCGATTGGAAGACGCGATGCAACATGTCACATCCGTTGTCAATCTGCTTGAGGATGTGATGTCAATTAAAGAAGAAGTTCTGTTGCCGACCTCGTGTCACTTCCTCGACGGGATGGAATGGTACGGCGAGGAATACTGGACCACCTTTAACAATCATCCCGATGCTCCGAAAGAACGCTGTATCTATCTGCACACACAATTGAATGATCTGAATGTGTGCTATATGATATTTCCGAGTCATTATTACCGCACCTTGCAAAGCGACGATTTCGCCCCGCTCCGCTCGCACCCCGAGTTTGAAGTGCTGTGTGATCGCGTGAAAGCGTTGGTTGTGATAAAAAAAGAATAAATAATCAAAGAGGGCAACTATACAGTTGCCCTCTTTGATTATAATATGATGAACTCTTTATGGAACAGTTTCATAAACTCGCAAAAACGCTTCAACACTCCACCGCTACTTTAATCACGCCATCGCGTTTGTTTTCGAACAAGTCATACGCTTCGTCAATCTTGACTAGCGGATAGGTATTCCTCACTTGCACATTCTTTTTCTATCCATGCTATCAAGAGATTCACGATCTTTTCCTGTTGCACAGCGGTGAGTTCGACATCTTTCGGAACGTTATACCACTTGTTCAAACACCCGCGACAGCAACACGCGCAGGCGTGTTGCGCGACAAACACGGGATGTCCGCGCATCGGGGTTTGCTTGCCGTCGTTTTCGATGACCGCCGGTGCCAGCCGCGTGCGCACAAACTCAGCGGCGTGGGCGCGGACGGTGTCGATGCCTTTGTCGGTGATGTAGCGTTTATCCCGATCGCTCAGATGAAACCGCGCGCGAAATGCCGAACGCGCCAGTCGCTGAAACGTTTCTTCGATCGTCGGCATGAAGTCACCTTCTCTTAAAACTTAACATAAAACATCAACTTGCTGTTATATTCTTTTTGCGCCAATTTTTCCACAGATACGTTCGCTTTTCCGCTGAATATTTTCCCGACCACACCATCAATGGCACACGCTACAGATTGCGACATGGTCGTCACCGTGCTTCCGAACACCTCTACTGTGATCTCTTTTACGGCACGTTTCCCGGAACAACATGTATCCACCAAATGAAGAATACCATCGTCGTGCGCAAACCACTTCAACGTCGGATGCTGAGGCGAACGAAACCATTTAAACTTCGCTTCCACGCGCCCGTTTTGCATACGGCTGTTCGCATTGACACTTCCGTACTCCATCGCTCCACCGTAGTTTTCTGCAGCTTTTCCACGAGCCCCTTTTTTACTGATCTCCGCATCGACTGCAATTTGGTTCGATACAAGATTTCCGGAGGATTCTACCATCTCGATCAAACAACTTCTCGCGCCCAAGCACTCCGCTATATGTTGCAGTTCATCCACTTTTTCTTTCAGGGTTCGACTGAATATGCAATCCGCTTGAATGAAACGGTTGCGATCGAAACGATCTACGTAATACACCGCATTGCAAATCGGCGCAGGAATGAATTGGATGCCGCTGAACTCGACCGCCTCATCATAAAGGCACAGCACCTCTTCGCCCGAATCCTTATCAAGCCACCCGATTGCGCCCTCACACACATCAATATCACGGCGAACCGCATCATCCACAATGGCGATAATATTCGGAATATGGAAGGATTCGCTTTGGTATTGTTCGGGAAACAAGGGATTGTATTTCTTCAATCGGCGTTCTTGACTGTCCGCTTTGGATTTTTCCACCAACGCTTCCACACCGGCTTTCGTACTCGCACCCACTTTCTTTCCCAATTCTTTGGCACCACGCATCAACCCGGAAACCGCCTGTGCACCCTTACTTTTATCAAATTCCATTTTCATATTCGTACCCTCACAATCACAATATACGATCGTTGCCTTTGGAGAATTTGCATGAGTTTTTCTTAAATCAGCACGCCGTTGCAATGATCAATCTCGTGCTGAATGATTTGCGCTGTGAAACCTGTGAACGTTTTGATGCGCGTTTGCAGTTCGGGCGTTTGCCACTGCACCTTGATCGTGCGATACCGCTTGCAGGGACGCGGGTCGCCGAGAAGCGACAAGCACCCCTCCGTCGTGTCGTAGGCTTCGGCTTTTTTAAGGATCACGGGATTCCACATCACATGAACCGCGCCGCGCTCATCCGTGAACGCGATGATCCGCTTGCGCACCCCGATCATATTCGCCGCCATGCCGACGCAGTCGTCCTTGTGCGCTTGCAAAGTCTCGAGCAGATCGTCCGAAACCGCGCGGTCGGCGGCGGTCGCCTCTTCGGATTTGGTCGCCAAAAACAGCGGATCGTGCATCAATTCCCGAATCATACGGCATGCTCCTTATCGTTTGGAAGATACTGTTAGTATAGCACAGCGTGTCCGCGTTTGCAAGAACGAGGCAGGGGAACTCTCCCCTGCCTCGTTTGTTCAGCGTCGATTTTTGAAATCGGCGGCGATGTCGGCACTCCAGTCGGCGGCCAACGGCGCACACGCGCGCACCGCACACACCGCCTCGGACACCGTGTCGTACAACACCCGTGTACCGCGCTCATCCGCGTGATAATTGACCGCGCGGTCGCGACCGATGCCGTAATGCGCCGCTGTTTCGACGGCATCGATGTTCGCGCCGATGAACAAAAACTCCCAACCGCGCTCACTCTTTTGCCGTTCGATGAGCGTTTTGACCTGCTCGCTTGTGTAGCGGCGGCTCGCATTTTCCATACCATCGGTGGTGATGACGAACAGCGTGTGCGCGGGCACATCCTCGGGGCGGGCGTACTTGTGGATGTTTTCGATGTGACGCACCGCATCACCGAGGGCATCGATGAGCGCTGTGCTGCCGCGCACCGTATAATCGTGCGCGGTCATGAGCGGTACATCCGCCACCGGCACGCGGTCGTGAAGCACCGTGCTTTCGTAGTCGAAGAGGATGGTCGAGACATAGCATGCGCCCTCTTCCTTTCGCTGTTTGTCGATCATCGCGTTGAAACCGCCGATGGTGTCCGACTCCAATCCCGCCATCGAACCGCTTCGATCCAGAATGAAGACCAATTCCGTTGTGTTGTTTTTCATAATAAAATCCTCCCGTTTGTTTTGGTATCTTGATTCTACCAAAGAAAACGGGAGGTATGGTCGCTTCGCAAGCGACAAATTTACACGAGCACCTTCGCCCAGTCCGCTTCCTTGAAGCCGATGAGCACCGCGTCGTCGCCGACCAGAATCGGGCGCTTGACAAGCATACCGTCGGTCGCAAGGAGCGAGAGCATCTCTTCCTCGGTCATCGCGGGGAGCTTTGTTTTCAGCTCCATCGATTTATAAAGCAGTCCGCTCGTGTTGAAAAACTTCTTGAGCGGCAATCCGCTTTGTTGATACCATGCCGCCAGCTCGTCCGCTGTGGGGTTGTCGAGCTTGATGTCGCGCAGGTCGTAAGCGATGCCTTTCGCATCGAGCCACGCTTTGGCTTTTTGACAGGTGGTGCATTTCGGATAACAGATAAAGTGTACCATACGTTTCACGCTCCCAATAAGCTTTGATCAAAGGCGTACAGCGCCTCGTTGATCTCGGTGATATTGTACCGCCCATGGCGGATGAAATACTCGATGATGATGTCGAACTTTTGACTGTGCGACAGCGCAAACCCCGCTTTTTTGAGGAGTTCTTCCGTTTCGGAGAACGGAAGCTCCAGCGCGACCGCAAACGCCACCGCTGTTTGTTTGCTCGGGCGATAGTGCACGTCGCTGCGGATCTTTGAGAACAGTTTGCGGTCGACGTGCGCTTTTTTGTAGCACGCGGCATCGGTCATGCCCTTTTCGTCGATCTTGCGCAGTAACATCTGCGAAAAGCTCTCGTCGACGGAGCGAAGCTGTGCGTCGAGTTCATCACTCACGATCGGCGGGCAACCGGCAACGGCAAAAGCGGTCGGCGCCATCGTCGGCATCGGCATCGTCGGCTCGCTTGCACAACAGCACCGTTCTTCCATGCCGACATCGCTGAGGTGACGGTCGAGGTAGGCGGCGATGTCCGCCAAGAGTGCGTTGTCGAGTTTGTGCCGTTTTCTAAACATCGTAGTTCCCCCTTTGTCGTCAATCCATGTGCAGGGCGTCGCCCTCGAGACGGAAGGTCGTCCATTCTTCAAGCGCCTCCGCGCCGAGCGATTTGTAAAACGCGACGGACGGCGCGTTCCAGTCAAGACAGCTCCAGTCGAGCCGTCCGCATCCGCGTTCCACCGCGAGGCGCGCCAGTTCTTTGATAAGCGCTTTACCGTGTCCGCGACCGCGGTAGGCGGGTTTGACAAAGAGATCCTCAAGATAGATCCCCGCGCGTCCGAGGAAGGTCGAGAAATTGTGGAAGAACAGCGCAAAGCCGACCTCGCGTCCCTCGTCCAGAGCGAAGAGGACTTCTGCTTTTTGCTTTTCGAAGATCCACTCGCGAAGCAACGCTTCGTCCGCGACGACCCGATCCGCCATCTTCTCATAGGCGGCAAGCTCTTTGATAAATTCCAAAATCAGCGCGGCATCCTCTGCCGTCGCCAAACGAAACTGCGTCATGTGCCATCACCTCATGTGTTCCATTTCTTTTGCTGTTTATGCCGCAGGATAGGTTTGATATACGTACTCATAGATTTGTTGCCTGTAATTTGCAACAGCAACATCGTCATAACTCTCCGGCAAATCCGCCCACAAAATATCGCGAATCAGTACGCTCACGATGGACCGAGTTTCTTCTTTATCACGCCAATGATCGAGTTCGTGAATACGTGCTTTCACTTTTGCAAGCAACAACTGTGCCAGTTTTTTCACACGCTTGATATCTTCCTTCGAAAGCGCTTCGTTGCCACGCACAAGCAAATCGAACATTGTCAGTTCTTCGTCATTTTCGAAGCCTTCACGGACATACCGCTTTTGCTCCTCATCCAGTTCACTGACGAGTTTCATCAGGTTTTCAAAGATAATCGCAATTTCATCTTTCTTGTTGTCCTGATTATACTCGGCAACGATATTTTGATACCGCTCATAATAATCAATGCGCAGCGGATTATCACGAAGCATCTTCGCAAGACGTTCCTCCACCAGCTGTTGCAAATCCTTGAGCATCAAATTCTTGTTCTTTGCCCGCTCAAATTCTTTGCGCAAACGGTCAAAATCAATCTTGCTGATATCAAATGTTTTGCTGTCTTTGGAACCCGAAGAAGGCATCACCGTCACATACTCACTGACAATCTCATTGATCTGTGCCATCAATGCCGAGTTGTCAGCATGTTTGCGTTTTGTCTGCAACTGATCATAAATCTCACTGATCACGTTCTTATAGCGATGCGTTTCGTCGGATACTTCGCCCTTTTCGATGTACTTAAACATACGGAACAATTCGCGCGCCTGAATCTCAAAACGCTTCTTGATTTCCGCTGTCGCACACATAGCGTTAGCACCGGCCTGAATGCGTGCAAGCTTCTCAAACCCATCGGCTTCCAGCACGGAGGATAAATCGAAATCTTGCTCAGCCATATACGTACGGATTGCTTGGATCGTATCCAATATTTTCGCGATCAACTCGGTTTTATCGGGTGCAGGATCGCCGCCGCGACCGCCCGATCCGCCTGCCGTATAATCCGCAAGCGCTTCACGGAGGGCTTTCACGACACCGATGTAGTCCACAATCAAGCCGTTGCTTTTGCCGTCGCATACACGATTGGCACGGGCGATGGTTTGCATCAAAGTATGCGCTTTCAGCGGCTTGTCCAAATAGATCGTCGCAAGCGATTTAACATCAAATCCCGTCAACCACATGGCGCACACAAACACGATGCAGAACGGATGATTGGGATTTTTGAAATCTTTGTCCATCTCCCGCTTTTCCATTTTCTCGCGATGCGGTGTGATGTCAAGACCCCAGTTTTTAAACATCTGAATCTCGTTTTGTTCCTGACTGATGATAACCGCCATTTCGGTTTCTTTCATCCAGTCGATCTTGCGTTGCAGTTCTTGTGCTTCCTGTTGTGTGGCGGTTTTCAATTCTTTTTCAAGCGCCTCAATTTTCTGCGCCCAATATACCTGCGCCATATTGTACATCCGCACACAGGTCACTTTATTCAGGCACACAAACATCGCCTTGCCTGTTGTCCAGATTTCCGAATAATGTTCCACAAAATCTTTGGCGATCGTGTCGAGGCGAGGCTCGGATGTGAGGATATGTATATCTTTCGCCAACTCCAGTTCAAGTTTCGCTTGTTCATGCACATCGAGATCGGCCGCTTCCACAGCATTCAATAGCGCATCGTTGATCTCGGGGTTGGTGATTTCGAGCATATCGCTGCGGTTTTCGTAATACAGCGGCACCGTTGCGCCGTCATCCACCGCACGCTTGAAGTCATAAATCGACACATAACTACCGAAGGTGCGCTCGGTGATATTGTCATACTTAAAAAGCGGCGTGCCGGTAAAACCGATACGCGAAGCGGTCGGGAGCAAACGACACATATTATCAGCAAAGATACCGTTTTGCGAACGGTGCGCCTCATCGGACAAAATGACAATATCATGAGCGGGTGTGATGGGAGTCACCGCAGGATCGTTGAATTTCTGAATCAGCGTGAAAATGAAACTGGGGTTGCCTTGCAACATCTCAATCAGTTGATGTCCGCTCGACGGCATATATTGTCGTGCTTTGCCCGACAGGCAACCGCACGCTTCAAATGTATCGCTGATCTGCTTGTTGAGTTCCTCGCGGTCGGTCAGGATCACAAAGGTGGGACTGCCCTCAAATTGACGGCGAATCTTTTGGGCGAGAAACACCATCGAGTAACTCTTGCCGCTGCCTTGCGTGTGCCAGAACACGCCGAGCTTGCCGTCTTTGAGTTTGCGGGCTTTGTAGGATTCTACCGCTTCGTTCACACCGAGATATTGATGGTTGCGTGCAAAGATTTTGGCACACCGTCCACCCGAATGATCAAAGAGAATGAAGTTTTCGAACAAATCCATAAAATTGCGCTTGTCACAAATACCGAGAAGCATGGTTTCCAGATCAACCGCGCCGACTTCATCCTCTTTCAGTCGTTTCCATTCATGGAAGAATTCATATTTCGAACCCATCGTGCCGACCTTGGCTTCCAATCCGTTGGAAAGCATTAGGAACGCATTGAAATGGAACAACTGCGGAATGGTATCCAGATAGTCGGTGTAATTGCAGTCGTAAGCATCTTTCACGTCCACGCTTTGCTTCTTGAGTTCCACAAAGAGGAGCGGAATACCGTTGACAAAACCCACGATATCCGTGCGACGGCGATAGAGTTCGCCCTTGATCTTCATTTCTTTGACTGCCAAAAAGTGGTTTTTCTCGGGCTGAGCAAAATTGAACACCGCCGCATAGCGTGTTTCAATTTTGCCGTCGTGGTTTTTGATTTGGACGGGGATGCCGTCACGGAGCAGGGAGTATTTTTCTTCGTTGATCTGCATGAGAGTTGTCGAGGCAGTATAGGCGCAAAGGGTCTTGACGGCGGCATCGCAGTACTCTGCCGTCATCCAGTCGTTATTGGCAAACAGTGCTTCACGCAGATAGCGTGTCAGAACAATCTCTTTATAAGACGTTCTGCCGAGTGTGCCGTGTTCGCCCAAGATCTCTTTGTCATAGGCAAACACCACATTCCACCCGAGCTTGTCCCGTAGCACATCGCCGGCACTGTTTTGCACCAATATATTCTCGGAAAACTCCCAACTCATAGGGCGACCTCCTTATTGGATAACATTCAATAAACGAACATATTTCTCGCTATATTCGAAAAGCGAAAATGAATTGTACGGATCTCTATAATCAATAGAATCGTGATATTGAAGTACATGCCTGTAGCACGCCAAAATCGCACCCCATATATCTAACATCTTTACCGAGGTGGTGATTCGACCATCATTATCTCGTCCGACACAATAATATATGCTTTTATCACCTTGCGACACAATTTTTTGATTTAAATACATCACGGATGTTAAATGACGGTTGTATCGCAGATAAATCTACACCCCAATGTTTCATCACAGCAAACACAATTTCAAGGCACATAACCGAATAATCACTTTTAGTATCTGTTTTATTTAACAACTGGTGCCGAAGATTACATTTATCAATGATTTTTATACAAGTACGAATGTCCAGCCCTCTAAAGACATTTTCAGTAAAATAATCCACATCACCTTCAATTGTCTTCTCACATAAATAATCGAAATTATCCATATAATACTGAAATTTTCTTTTGTACTCCTCGTTTATATCCCCCTCATCCAATTGGATTTCAAAATCAATAAATTTGGAAAGATATTTGTCAACAGGTGTATCCTGTCCAAAAATTTGTTGTATGGCATGTCCATATTGCTCTTTATCCATTGATATGATCAACTGAACATTCGGAATATCTTCAAACAAATGATGTAGTCTTTCCAAAATCTTAATAGAATACTCCGGCAAACATCTGTCAAGTTCATCCACAACAAACACTACCGCTTGTTCTTCCGATATTTCACCAATTAACTCTTGCAAACTGTTCAACGCTTGTTTGAACGAAAAATACATATCATATTCTTTGCTTTTTTCAAAATCCGCTGCACCGCTATCTACGCCTTCTTTGACAAGATCATAGACCGCCTTCATATCCACACCCGTCTTATCTTTAATTATGCCGTTCGCCATAGATAGTAAAGTAGCACCAACGGATTTCAATACTCCAACAATTTTTGCCCTTGTCTCATCATTGAATATGATTCTTGTTTGTTCGTTGATGATATCGATCATAGCCGCAACAATCGCGATCAACGGTTCTTCATAATAATCGTATTTCCAGCAATTGTAATGGATGACAAAATACTTATCACATGAATTATTATCCGACTTACATTGACTTAATCGATCTTCAAGCATATCTAAAACAAAGCTTTTCCCGGAACCCCATGTGCCGTTAATTGCAAAAGACGTTGAGCGTTTGTTTTCGGCGATATGTTCGACCAGATTTACAAGATTGTCCACAAATTCTTCTCTGCTGAGAATATCAATCTTATCCAATGATTTCACCTCCTTTTATCGCAATATAACGGCTAGTTTGTCGCCAAATTCGGTGCGTATGTATGTTTTGTCGTTCGCAGAAAAGCGTTCCATTGAAGCTGCCGAAATTCCAAATCCCCTGCTAGTCTGTTCAAAAATAGAGTTTTCGTTTGTTTCTGTCATCAAGCCCAACGCTTCCAAACGAAGAACAGATTCTCCGCCGATATTACGATGAACTATAACTTTTCCATCTGCCGATATTAAAGTTCCGCAGTCTAACAACAAAAAACGATCAATCACTTCTGCGTACATAGTAAATTCTTCCCAGATAATATCTCCGTCCAAATATGCCAGATACAGTTTAGCCAGCATCCTTGCCTTGTCAAAGCGGACGTAACGGTCGATTAAAATGAGAATATACTCCAATTCTTTCTGGCGGAACTTTGCTTTGGAAAGAAACTTCTGTTTTCTTTCCTCCAGTTTTTCAGGAGTTACTGTTCCTGCATTTATTTCTTGAATAAATGCTTTTAATTTGTAGAAGCTGTACTTTTCCTGTACTTTACTTGTTATATTACAAAGCTTTAATGCAGCGCCAACAAAAGGAATATCCTTAAGAATACCATCTTCACCGACACAAGTATCTAAAGTAAATTCCACTGCTTCTCCAGCAAATTCAGCAATATCAGCACCAATTGAGTTACCGAAGGATTCAACCAAGTAATTATTCTCTTCCACTTTTTACACCTCCAATTCGCCGCCCATCAGTTTAGGCAACAGACGATCACGAGCTTCTGTTAAACATAAATTTTGTTTTTGTAATAATCTCCGTCTTTCAAATAAAGGCGATACACTTTGAGTAAAACTGTCCATTAGTTGTTTGGATGGACATAAAACAATCGTTTGCTTAACAACCTCGCCACTTATATTTTGTTGGCCTGCGCCGCGTGCGATTCCGTTATAGTGTTCTCTCAGCTCATAAAGTTTTTGATACAACCACTGCCAAGATATTTGGGATTCATCGACCAACAGGCACAGTGCGGCTTGATTGCAAGTGGCTTCTGAGTCAAGAATTCCCAACCTGCCCAAAGTAGGGCTTGCATAGATAGCCATTAAAATGGTGTTGGTTGGAAAGAATTTAGCGGAAGAATTCTTCTGCCCAGTATCACTAATTTTTTCGTCAGAATCAATAAGCCAGCAATCTTGCAGTTCTTGTGTTTTAAACCACTTTATATTTCCGTTATTCCAATAATTTGCATTTTTTCTACTCGGAGTTCCACCGGCATTAATTTTTTTACACAAATCTGCAATAGAACATTCTCTCCACCCCTGCGGGATACCATCGATGATGGGCGTGGTTTCGTGTCCGGGGAAGCGGAGGTCAACAAACCATTCTTTATACAGCCGCTGTGCCGCTTCTTCCAACAGCTTGATCTGCTTTTGGTTGTTTTCAATGAGGTCGTCGTAGGCGGAGAGGATATCGACAATTCTCTGCATATGATATTCATCGGTAATCGGAACAGGAAGAGCACGAAGTTGTTTAAGTGAAAGGAATTGCTGGCTTGATCCTTTTTGATTACCAACCATTTGCCCTTGTGCTTCTGCTGAACGCAAGTAGTAGGACAACCATTTACCTTTCAATTGGGATCCGCCGCACTTAAAAAGAGCTATATTTTTTATTGCATAATCGGGATGCTCGTTTACAACAGCAACTTCGCCTACCGTCCCAATCATTGACATTAACACATCCCACTGTTCGACTAAACTTCTTTCGTTGATCTTAAGATAGTCTTTTTCGGAAATGTAGTAAGCGTCAGTTGCGTCAATTTGACCGTTTTTTATGTGTTTCCCTGTTACAAGCTTATATCCAGTTTCGGTTTGTTTGGGCGTATCATGTGTGCCATCTCTTACAGATTCACAGTAATCTTCTGCTGTCTTATATTCCCAAGTCATAATCCCATCTCCTTTATATTCTGCGAGATGGTATTCATCAGTTCGTTGGACTGTGCTTGCAGGGTAAGCAATTCGCTGTGAATTTCTTTCATGCGTGCCGCAAAATCCACGCCATCATCTTTGACGGGGACAACACCGACGTACGCACCGGGAGTGAGGGAATACCCTTTTTCGGCAATGTCCGCCCGTGAGGCGCACTTACACAGACCGAGAATATCCTTGTACTCTCCGTCTCCGAATTTTTCATAAAGCCATTCCAAATCGGCAATAATCTGCAAAACGCGTTGCACCGCCGCAACGTACATTTCACACTCGGCTTCAATTTGCTTTTTATACCAACCAACGGTAATAACACCGGTTCGTTTATAATATCGGAACGCTTCGGCAAGTCTCTCTTTCGGTAAATGTTTAATGCACTCCAACTTGCCTGAACGGTATTCCGAAATGCGTTGCAATCCTTCTTTTAATTTGGACTGCAACGAAAGAATTCCACCGACCGATTCAACCTCAAGTGCCTCGATGCGATCGTAAAATTTAGCCATATTGACAACATATGACTCCTCTCCGTGAAAGCCATATGTCAACAATTTATCTGTCAAGTCGATTTGGGCAGAACGAATCGCTGAATAATACTCGGCAAGCAACGCTTTATATTTCTCCGTCTCGCCACGATACAACCAAACAATCGCGTTGAGGTTTTTCATCTGCCATTCCGACCACTCGTTGAGTGTGCGATCAACGGCTGTGTAATAGTTGCGGGCATCGATAAAGAGAACGCGATCTTTGTTGTCTTCACGCTTCGCTTTGTCGAAGAACCACAAGGTGCAGGGCAGGCTCTTGGTATAGAAAAAGTTGTTGCCGACAGACATCATCACATCGACGTCGCCCGTACCGACCAATTTTTCACGGATGTCTTTATCCTTGCCCTGGCTGTCAGTTGCCGACGAAGCCATAACGAAGCCTGCCCGTCCCGTTTCGTTGAGATAGGCATGGAAATAGGAAATCCACAGATAGTTCGCATTGCCGATTTCCTTGTTTTTGTTCACCGAGGGCAGACCGAACGGCAAGCGTCCGGCGTTTTGCGCCGTTTCGGATTTGACCTTGTCCACATTGAACGGCGGATTCGCCATCACATAGTCACAAGCACCTTCCAGATTGTGTGCATCACGGTAAAAGCTGTTGGCTTCGTTGCCCGACACGATCTTGGCATTAAGACCGTGCACCGCCATATTCATAATGCACAGCTTGGCGTTATACTCCACCTTTTCCTGACCGTAAAAGGTCATAGCGGTGTTGGCGTTGGCGCCGTATTGCTCAATAAAATCCGCCGAGGACACAAACATGCCGCCCGATCCGCAAGCAGGGTCGAGCACGGTGCCGTGCGTGGGTTCAATGATATTGACGATCATACGCACCAGAGATTTGGGCGTGAAGAACACGCCGTCATCGGCGGCGACGGCAGGTGCGAATTTGTTGAGGAAGTATTCGTAGATACGACCGATGATGTCGTCTTTCAGTTCATTCAACGCGCTGTTATTGAAAATGCGAAGCAGTTCGCGAAGAAGATCGTTTTGCAAAATGGTGTAGTTTTTCGGTAAAATACCTTTGAGTTGTGCGGACTGTTCCTCGATCAGTTCCATGGCATGATTGATCGCACCGCCCATATCGGTGTTATCGGGCAGGTTGAGAAGATAATCATACCGCGCTTCTTCGGGGAGGAAGATGGCGCTCTTGGTTTTGAAATCATCCGCCTCCACGGGTAAAACGCGACCGTTACGCATGGGACGATCCTTCAGAATTTCCGCTTCGACAAATTGAAAGCGACTATAGGCATAGCGAAGAAAAATCAAGCCGAGCACGGGCATACAATATTCCTGCGATGTCACCTTGGAATCTACACGAAGCAGATCCGCCGCATCCCATAATTCTTTTTCGAGTTTACGAATATTGACCATACTTTACGATGCTCCCAACAATAAAACTTTGATATTTCATTATACCATTATTCGATAAATTTCGCAAGCAAGAATCCCCCTGCGGTATAAAGCAATCTCTTGTTTCTTCTTGCATAAACCTCGTTTTGTGCGGCATACTCGGAGAAAACACACGATGGGATGGGATCGAATATGGCAACACGGATCGGGGCGTCCACGATCGCGCTGACAAGCGCGCCGCGCATTCTCGCATCGGCGGCGGTCGTCGGAAAAAAGGAAGGCGAAGGACCGCTCGGGAAGGCGTTTGACGCGGTGTTTGAGGATGTTACGATGGGCGAACCCTCCTGGGAAAAGGCGGAAAGCGCCCTGCAAAAGGAGGCGTTTCGCCTGGCGCTTCGCAAAGGCAACTGCACGCCCGAAGACGTGCAATGTCTGTTTGCCGGCGATCTGCTCGACCAATGCACCGCCAGCGCCTTCGGCATGCGTGAGAGCGGTGTGCCGCTTCTCGGGCAGTACGGCGCTTGCTCCACGATGGCGCAAACGCTCAGCATGGCGGCACTCGCCGTGGACAGCGGGGCGGTCGAACTGGCCGCCGCAGTCACCTCATCGCACTTTTGCTCCGCCGAGCGGCAGTTTCGTTTTCCTCTCACCTACGGCGGTCAGCGCACTCCCACCGCGCAATGGACCGCCACCGCTTCGGGATGTGTGCTTGTGAAGCCGATGGACAAGGGCGTCGCCGTGCGCGCGCTCACCGTCGGGCGCATCGTCGACATGGGCATCACCGACGCCAACAACATGGGCGCCGCCATGGCACCTGCGGCGGCGGATACGATACGGCGGTATCTGGAGGATACGGGGACGGTGCCGTCGGATTACGACGCGGTGTTCACGGGGGATCTGGCATACTGCGGCAGTGCGCTTCTCAAAGAGTTGCTCGCGCGCGACGGGATCACTCTGGGGGACACGCACTTCGACTGCGGACTGATGCTGTTTGACCGCCAACGGCAGGACGTGCACGCAGGAGGTTCGGGGTGCGGATGCGCGGCGTCGGTGCTGTGCGGACACATTTTACCGAAGATGGCGCGCGGCGAACTCAAAAACATCCTCTTTATCGCGACGGGAGCGCTGATGTCCGTCACCACTTCAAAACAAGGCGAATCCATCCCCGGCATCGCCCACCTGCTGCATTTGACAGTGGGATAATGCCATATACAAAACCCCGACTGTTGCAAAACCGCAACAATCGGGGTTATTTGCGATATAACAGTAGAAATTAAAAGGATTCGTTAAACCGACGCCAGAGCAAAAACGCTTGCCTAATCTACAACAGTAGAAATTAAAAGGGTTCGTTAAACTTCGGCGTATTCATATACGCCATGGTATCTACAACAGTAGAAATTAAAAGGGTTCGTTAAACAATGAATTGGTCGCGGGCGACGATCTATCTACAACAGTAGAAATTAAAAGGGTTCGTTAAACAAATACGGCTGGGATTCTTGGGATCTGATCTACAACAGTAGAAATTAAAAGAGTTCGTTAAACCGAGAACGAGGTCACGTTTACTGACGGATCTACAACAGTAGAAATTAAAAGGGTTCGTTAAACGCACCCATAACAATTGCCATCTTCATATCTACAACAGTAGAAATTAAAAGGGTTCGTTAAACGCTCATCAGCGCTTCGTCGCGGACATATCTACAACAGTAGAAATTAAAAGGGTTCGTTATCGATTTTACCAAAAAGGTCATACCTCTCGCAATACACTCGCACTCCCTGCATCCTCGTTTTTTCTGTGGAATAGGTTCCCTCATCGGCATGGGAATGGGATGCTGTGCCATTCAACTGCGGTGTATCTTGCCACAGCACCCGCTCTCCGTCATCTTCCAACAAATGAAAATCAATCGATACGGGGCAAAACAGAAAATCATTCAAATACGAGATGCTCAACACTTGTTCGCTCATTTTTGCGTATAGGCGAGCCAGTCGGCATTCGAGATGGTCAAATCCGCCTTCGCCAGCTCATGTTCCGGGGTTTGTTTCAATACATCGATCATTTGCAAAGCTTTGCGCGCGATGTGATAGGCACCGTTCGCGTCGGCATTGGCGGGAAGTGCAGCGGTGTCGCTGTAATTCCGGCTGTCAAAGAAGAGACCGTCACGATTTCGCACCGGCGATGTCAGATAATCCACCGACGAATCGCCCGTGATGCTGTTGCGCATTTGCAACGTCAAACCCATCAGCTTCATAAATCGACGATAGAACTCCGTTTCCTTTACACCGAGGATCGCCTCTTTCATATCTTCCGAAAGCGGCACACCGTACTGCGCAAACAACGCCTTCCACTCCTCCGTGAGCACGACACGGCGATTGTCATACATATTGTTTTTCTGCGGATTGCGGAAGGTTTCAATGCGATCGGCATTGGAACACACCGTCCAGCGCTTGCGGAAATCTGCCGTGCAACGCGGGAACTTGTCCAAATCGACATCGAACTCCAGCAGATCTTCGCCTTGGTTGTAGCGAATCACATCGATCACAGAGATGAATCCTTTCGCATCGGCAACCGACGTGTAGCGCGGTTTAAGAAGGTCGACAAAGCCGGTCGTGGGGTCGATCTTACTGGTCATCCAAGCAGGAACATAGAACAAGAAGCCGTTTTGTTTGCCGCGATGCACACCCTCTACCTTATTGGTCAACTGATAAGCGCGCAACACCCCGCCGTTTTCCGTCGGTTCTGCCGTTTTATCCACAAGGAAGTTCAGCTTTTGGATCAGCATGTTTTCGAACTTCTGATACACCTGTTTTTCCACCTTGAAGCGACCGCGTTTGAACCCGAAATTGAGATCCTCCAGCGCCACGATCGCATCGTATTTGAGCATCAGTTGGCATATCTCATGCACCACGATGCTGAGATAGCCTTCTTTCAGTTCCTTGATGTTTTCGATCGTGCCCCAGCTTTTCCGCGCCGCATCGCGTTCGGCTTCTTTCTTGTCGAGCAAGGCATGATAATCCACTTTGTGGCCGTGTTCACCGAGGATCTGATTGAGCGAACGCTGCTCAACGATCTCCCCTTTTCCGTTGATCACACAAATATACAACAAATGCCGTTCGCCGCGATCGATGCCGATCACATAGGTATCTTCGGCATTTTTCACCGCCGCTCGCACCTCTTCGTTGAGATACGATTTGCCGTCGGCCTTAAAGTTCAATGTGATCGGCAGGTGCAAAGCAAACTGACGTTTTGTGAATCGACGATCCTTTATCAAGTCATAGACAAATGTACTTTGCGTTTTGGGGTTGTTCGGGTTTTTATTATCGATTGGCTGATTGGCGGGATGCACGATTTGCTCCTCTTTACGGATGCTCGCTTCACGATAGAACATCTCCGCGCCACCGTTCAACTGGAACACCACGTCCTTCAAATTGCGCTCATCAAACAGCATTTTGAAATACATCGTATGCAGATTCGGACGGCCTTTGCTGTGCGGCGAAAAATCCTTGTTGTAAATTTGGAACAGGTACAGTTGCCCGCTTTCGACAAGGCCGTTTATATACGCGGCATCCACATCTTGAAACCGAAGCGAATACCCTTGTTCCTTTACCTCGTTGTAGAACTCGCTGATATCGCGATACTTTTCTGTCGGTGAGAAGCGGAATCCGAATTGCTTCCAATCCTCATGACGTTCGATCGATGCCTTAAAGAAATCAATGAACTGATGGCAATCCTCCAATTTAAACTTATCACCCTTTTTAAACGTTTCATTTTTTCGGATGGCAAGGATCTCGGGACTCGGCGCAAATGTATCGATATTCGATGCCGCAAAAAACACCTTGGGCAACATTTTGTTCGGACCGGGTAACAATTTGTATTCCATTTTCTCATAGTGCTCAACTCCCGCCGTCGAGGGCAGAGACATGAATGCTTTATTGTTCGACTTATCCATTATCGCCAAATAATACATGCCGTTTTTACGCAACAATATCGTTCGATAATCACGCTCTTTATTTCTGTCCCATCCTCCGAGCAACTGAGGATTGTCAAAATTCAACTTGATCTTATCTTTGGAATACGGCTTTTTGGTGACGTAGTTTCTCACCTTATCGTACAAACGGTCAATGGAGGACAACGTCTCATACAGCGGCGTGAATCGCCCGTAGAACACACTGTCTTTCGACTCCTCTTTGCCGCTGCCGCGCAACGATTTCAGCAGATGCTCCACGTTTTTGATCGCATCGAGCAACGTTTTTACACAATCGATAGCTTCATCATTGGCGCACAGTTTCTTCACGTGCGTCGCTTCGTAATCGGAATCCAACAATCCTTTCGCTTGCTCATACGCCGTTTTCACGTCCTCAAGAGCCTGCGCCACCGCCTGTTTATAATACTCCACGACCGTTTTATCGGAATGCTCGTCCGTCGCGCTTTGCGCCCCCAGCGCCTGCACCTTTGCCAAACTGAAGGAGGCAATCGCTTTGTACGCCTTTTTCATCTTTTCCTCGTATTTCTCGGGGTCTGCTTTGCCTTTGAGCGGATGCGCCAGGCGATACTCCTCTTCCCATGCGCCGACCACTGCGCTCCAACTGCCGAACACCGCATTGGACAGTTCGTTGACCGCGGGACCGGATCTCACAAAAATGCCGTCCGGGTCAAACGTTTCCAATTCTGCGAACAAAGTTTGCGCATCCTGCGCCGACGAGTCCATCACATCTTCATAAAACCGTTTGACCGCCAGCAACGCGGCGTTATCCGATGCAAACTGTTCGGGAAGGAACGACACGGTCTCGCGCTCGCTGAGGATTTGTTTGTACAACGCCTTCATAAGCGGTAAGCGCTTGGATCTGTCGTTCCCTGCTACCTGTTGATTGTACAAATTGATATGCTCATTGAGTCCCTTGACCTTTGTTTGATCCTCGCAGGTGTAGCCACCCAAAATGTCGTTGTAGCGATCAATCCCCGATTGTGCAAGCACAAAGGAAAAATACTCGACCGAAAACACATCCTCGACCGATACACCGTACAATCCTTGATACGTTGCGTTCAACTCGTCCATCGTTTCTGCGGGAAGTGCATTCTTCACTTTTGCAAACGCCGCCGCATTATCCAAAAACTTCGGGAGATTCTCATGAACGACGCGATAAGCAATCGCTGTGGATTGCGGTTCCGCCGAATACATATTTTTGCGATTCTCATAAAACCCGCTGAAGTACGTCGCAAAACCGCGGAACATTTCCACCGTAGCGCGCTCATCCGCATCCTTCAAAAATTCCGGCAAGATCTCCTCGATCATTTCGCGTTTATCCAGCAGTTTGTACGTATCCGTTTTGGTGAGCCAACCCGCAATTTGCTTGCGCATAGCGGTTTCCAACTTCTCCATCGTCTTAAAATCGTTTTCGGTTTTGGCGGATTTATAATACAGCTCTGCATACTCCGATACATTGGAAAGAACCGCCTTCTTCAAAACGCTCTCAATGTAATACTTATGATAACGATCGATATACTCTTTGACTTTTTGATACTCCTGTGCGCGCGTTTTATCCTTTTCGAGAAGCAACTTATGGTTAAAGTGCTCTTCGGTTTTGCCCACAGGCAACAACGAAAACCGCAACGTTTTGGATATGGAATATTGATTGATAAATCCGTCCCTTTTGGTCATGGTCAGCACCTCTTTCCTATAAAAGAATTACAAATATAGTATAGCGATTGCCCACACCAAAGTCAACCCGCGTCCCATGAGGTGGCGAAGAATGCCGACACCTCCGATATGTGCCGATAAAAGCCACTACCCAAATGAAGAAAACCATGGTATACTGATAAAAAAGACTCCTGTTTTCGAGTAAAGTGAGGTGCTTTTTTGAATGAAACGTATACTCAGTTTGGGACTGTTGGGGGTGCTGTTGTTGGTGATGAGCGGATGTCAAGCTACCTCGGAGGGTCAGCCCGGATATGAAATGATCTCGGCGGAGGACGCGAAGACGATCATGGACACGGAGAGCGATTTCGTCCTTCTTGACGTACGCACCGAAGAAGAATACGCCGCAGGTCACATCGAAGGAGCGGTGCTTCTTCCCGACTACGAGATCCGAGAACGCGCCGAGGAGGTGCTCCCGAACAAGGATCAAACAATCCTTGTCTATTGCCGCAGCGGTCGGCGCAGTAAAAACGCCGCCGCTGAGCTAGCAACGATGGGCTATCGCCGCGTCAAGGAGTTTGGCGGCATTCTCGACTGGCCGTACGAAATCGTGAAATGAGGGACACCATGGATCCGAAAACGATGTACCGAAAAATCGACCGTATTCTCGGGGAGTTGACGCCGCTTCGGGTCGACTGCGGTGTGACGTGCGGCGGCGCTTGTTGCAAAGGCGACGGCGACACGGGGATGCGGTTGTTTCCTCACGAGGAGAGTTCTTTGTCGGTGCGGGAGCTCGAAAACGGCGTGCGGCTTGTCGTGTGCGACGGGGTGTGCGACCGCCGAGAGCGTCCGCTCGCGTGTCGGTTGTTTCCGTTCTTCCCCGTCATCGACGAAAAGGGGCGCATTTTTGTCGAACCGGACGCGCGCGCGTTGCGGTTGTGCCCCCTATTGACCCACAGCGAGGAGATCGTCTTTGACAAGCGGTTTTTCAAAGCGGTCAAAAAGGTCGGCAAGCTCCTTGCAAAGGATGCCGACTGCCGCCGCTTTCTCGAAGAGACCACCGAAGAAATGGATACATACGCGGCGTTTCTCGGATATTGAAAACTATTTTTTGTTTTGATAAGGGAAATCCATTCTCTGCGGTCGTATAAAGAATGTAACCGATATTCTTCCTCTTTCTTTTACGGCCTATCTTGCTGATGGTATCCCGTAAAAGGATGTCTTGTCGCACCGCACGCTCTCCGAGAACACGAGCTTGTGCGGTGCGATTTCGCTTTGTTGGCAACTTGACTTCGGGTGACAGGTATACTATAATAACCACAAACCTCAAGAAAAGGAGTGACGCCTTATGGCCAATTCCTGCTGTGAATATTGCGCCTACTACGCCTACGACGAGACCGAGGATTGGTACGTCTGCGAGATGGATCTGGACGAGGACGATCTGGTGCGCTTTTTGAGCGGACACACGCAAAGTTGTCCCTACTTCCGCAACGGCGACGAATACGCCATCGCACGAAAACAATAAAAAGAAAATCCCCGACGGACTTTGAAACAAAGTCTGTCGGGGATTTTTCATTCCATTCAGCCGACCACGGCATCGAGGAAGATGCGCGTGTCGATGGTGTCGATACGACCGTCGCCGTTGGCGTCACTGATCGCCTTTTGAGACGCAGAGAGCGTCTTGATCTTGACGTTCGCCTGAAGCAGACTGCGCAAGTCGTCGGAGTTGAGCAGTTTGTTGCCGCTGACGTCGCCCATTTGCAACACGAAATCGTCGCCGTTGTACAGCGCGCCGGTGCCGCAGTAGGTCACGTCAAGGTTCGACAGATCGTCAAATGTCACGTTGTTCGTGCCGGTCAGTTCAAGCTTCAGCGCACTGCCGAGCACCTCGAACGCCACGTTGTCACCCGATTTGAAGGAGACGTTATCAAGCTCCAGCTTCGACACCGCTTCCGCCGTCAACACGTTGACCGGTTGCAGGATCGCACCGCTGAGCTTGGTGTTGTTCTTCGTAACGTACAGCGTATCGGAACCCGAGATGTAGGTCGTGCCGCTCGGGGCTTCAAAGGTGAAGTCGCTCTTCGCCTCTTCGCGCGCCTGACGAGCCACATCGTGCGAGTTCTTGCGGATCTTCAGGATGTAGTTCACGTCGCTAGTTAACGCCGCCTTGACATTGGCGTTGGACATGCCGTTCGCCACCGTTTGGATCGCGTTGATCGCGGTCAGCGCGGTCGTCGACTCGACGCCGTTGACGCGAACGGCGAACTCCGCATTCTTCACCGCCGTGAGGATGTTGTCATACTGCGTTTGAGTGATCGCGCCGAGTTCCTTCATCTTGGCGGCACGATCGGTCACGGTCTCGTTCAGGTAGACGCGCACCGCACGAGCCGCATTGCCGGTCGGGCTGACCGCCGGCTCGCTCCAGATGGTGTCGCTGTAGTGCTCGATCTCACCGAAGTGAGCGACACCGTCTGCACCTGCATGGCGGATCTGACGGACCCACTCCATTTCGAGCTCTTCGTTCTTATATGCCACGGAGAGACCGGTCGAAACGAAGCGATCGGCGTTTTGCTCCACCAACGTCGGGGTGACGAAACCGGGGAGGTGCACACCGTACGCCATCGGATAGATGTTGTCGATGTAGCCGTTGCCGAGCCACGCCGACACATCCTGCAAGCATTCTTTCAGCGCCGACTCGGGATCCGGATCGGGCGAGGTCGTCAGCGCGATAAACGGATACTTCTCATCAAGCAGAGCGCGCATCTCGCCGATCAAGGACGTGATGTAATCCGCACGGAACTGCAACCAAGTGGCATCCTTCCAGTAGCCGGACGCGGTCAGGTCAACATTCTTGTAGGAAGTGTGCTTCGCCTTGAACGCCGCGACGGTATCGGTGTCATAACCAAACTCATGGACACCGTCGTTCGGATGGCGGAAATAGTCGAGCTGGAAGCTGTAGGGATCGTAGGTCGCGCACACATAATCGAGCAAATTCAGCAAGAAGGTACGCGCACCCGTGTTACCGGGATTGAGCCACAAGCGCGTCAGCGTCGTGTTGGTGCCGGAACGGAGCGAGCCGTCCTGCGCGACGTTGAGCCAGTTGTAATACTTCGAAGAGCTGCCGTTCTTCTTGATGTCGTTTTCAATGGTGTAGCCAACGCCGTACTCGACAAAATCGTCGCTGCTCGTCACATTGTGACGCTCATAGCCGATGTAGAGCACTTCCCACCACACATGGCATTCGATGTCATACTCATCGCAGATCTCGATGGTACGCTTGAGCATATCGTAGGGCTCCGAAAGCTTGCTGTTCTTACCGTAGAGACCCGAGGAGCCGCACTTCATGTTGGTCGGCACCAGATAGGGGTTCTGGGCGAAATAGAGACCGTTGTAGCCAGCCGAGGCGGGCACGGGGAAAATGGTGCAGGAGTTGTAGAACGCTTCGACGAAAAGCTGGTTGTAACCGAGCGCTTTGAAACGGCTCACGTTCTCTTCGATGTGTGCGTCGAGTTCTGCCGCCGAATAGGCGATGTGCTCATTTTCAAGCGGACGCCACCAGAGCGCACGCGTCTCGACCGCGCGCTTCTCGAATTCCAAGCTGCGGATCTCTTCGTAATTCTGATAGAGAGTCGCCATGTAGGGCTCCATCTCATCGAAGGTGGTCATCGACTGCACCGCATTGGCGATCGACACCATATTGTCGTACAGCGTTTGCATACGCGCGGTGTCGACCAGCTCGAACTTCGTCTTCGCGTCGTTCAGGATGGTGTACGCCGAGAAGTCCTCCACCTTGGTGACGGTCGAGTCGGTCTTGCCCGTCATCAAGAGCGCGGCACGCTTCGCCGCCGCCACATCGTGACGGAAATAGATCTCGTTGCTGCCGATGTTCACAATGGAACCGGGCGCCACATAATCTTCAAACAGGTCCGCCGCGTTATAGGACGAGGCGCCGCCGTCTTTGAGGGGCGTGCCGCTCACAACGAGCGCAAAATAGCCGCTCGGAACGGGATCGATCTCTTCGCCGCCAAGCTTCACGAAGTAGCCGGCGTGGTTCGCGTTGCCGTCACTGCCGGTACCGGTCGCCTTGCAGAGAAGGGTCGTCGTCCAGTGGGTGCTCTTCGTGGGCGAGTTGCCGCCTTCGACGATCTCGAGCACCTGCGTTTTCTTAATGTCAAACGCCTTCGACTCGTCGGTGAACTTGGAATCGTCGGTGGTGCGGTAGACGTAGTAATTACTGCCGGACACGCGGATGTAGTCACCGACCTCCACGTTGTCCTTCAGCTCCGTACCCGCGTCCACATTCGGACCGGGTTTTTGAGTGCTGCCGTTGACCGCAGAAATCACATAGCCGTTTTGGGGAATGGCCATATTGCCGGCGGTGCCTTTCGCAATAACAAGGCCGAACTCGTTAACGGCAACCTCCACGCCCCACTGGTTGGTGCAGGTGTAGTTGGCACCGGTATACACGCCCGTCAGATACCAGTCATTGTTCGTCGTGGTGCCGATCTTATCGCTCGAATCCGTCGGGCATTCCTTCGCCGCGTCAAAACCGTATTTGTAGATCACGGTGTGACCCTCGGAGCGGAAATCCGCCTCCGCGTCGATCGTGCCGACATAGTACTTGTGCGGCTCATAGCTCGTGGTGAGCGTCGGGGCCGCCGAAGCACTGAACGACATTGCAGGAATCAAACCGCAAATCATCGCCATGCTCAGCAAAACCGCCAGCAACTGTTTCATCTTCATATTCGTTCCTCCTATACCTTGGCAAAATTACTCCATATTGACAAAAGTATACATATACAGTATACAAGACAACCTCCTGTTTGGCAAGCACAACTTTCGAAGAAGCCGCAATTTTGTAAAAAAAGACCACACAAACATCCGAAAATTTTCCGCACACAGCGAAATATCTTGAAAAAACGACGTTTCCCTCTTGAAATAGTCCCCTTTTCCATCGTATAATAAGGAGTAGAAATCATTTCCACGAAAGGTGGTTCTTTTCAGTATGAACGCTGCTGCTTTGAAACAACGCATCGCCAACGGCGAGTATGACCGCTTGCTGGCGACTCTTTACGGCGAGGAACAGGTTGCCGCGCAACAAGCGCGCTACGCGGAGGCGATCGACGGCTTTGTCGCGACCTTCGGTGACAAGGAGGATCTGCGCCTCTTCTCCGCCCCCGGTCGCACCGAGATCGGCGGTAACCACACCGACCACAACCACGGTCGCGTGCTGGCGGGTTCGGTGAATCTCGACGTCATCGCCGTGGTGTCGCCGCGCGACGACGCGATCGTCAACGTGCAATCGAAGGGCTACAAAATGGACACCATCGACACGACCGATCTCGCGGCACGCGTCGAAGAGGTGAACAAGTCGGCGTCCCTCATCCGCGGTACCGTCGCACGCTTTGCCCAGCGCGGCTACGGCTTCGGCGGCTTTGACGCGTACACGACCTCCAATGTGCTCAAGGGTTCGGGCCTGTCGTCCTCGGCGGCGTTTGAGGTGCTCATCGGCACCATCCTCAACCATCTCTACAGCGCGTGCCAAGTGTCGGCGGTGGAGATCGCGCAGATCGCGCAGTTTGCGGAGAATCAATATTTCGGCAAGCCGAGCGGCTTGATGGATCAGATGGCGAGCTCTGTCGGAGGCATCGTCACCATCGATTTTGAAGATACCGACAACCCCGTCATCGAGGCGGTTCCCTTTGATTTTGCGGCGTGCGGCTACAAGCTGTGCATCGTCGACGTCGGCGGCGATCACGCCGACCTCACCCACGAATACGCCGCGGTGCCCGCGGAGATGAAGGCGATCGCCGGCGATCTCGGCCAGCCGTATCTGCGCGGTGTCACGATGGAAGGCTTGATGGCGGCGATGCCCGCTCTGCGTGCCGCGCACGGCGATCGGGCGGTGCTTCGCGCGTTCCACTTCCTGCGCGAGAACGAGTGTGTGACAAAGCAGGTCGCCGCGCTCAAGGCGAACGATTTCGAGGAGTTCAAGCGCCTCATCATCGAGTCGGGTCATTCGTCGTTTGAATACCTGCAAAACGTGTATGCGGTGTGCGACGTCAAGGAGCAAAGCATGTCGGTGGCGCTTGCGTTGTCGCAACGCCTGCTCGACGGTGCGGGCGCGTGGCGCGTCCACGGCGGCGGCTTCGGCGGTACGACGCAAAACTTCGTCCCCACGGCAAAGCTCGACCAATTCATCGACACGATGGAAGCGGTGTTCGGTCAGGGACATTGCCACGTGTTGTCCATCCGTCCCTACGGCGGAATTTGCCTGGACAGCATGATCTAAATACATCCATAACGAAAACGGGGTTGTCGCCTGGCGACAACCCCGTTTTTTATCCTTTTATCCGAGCAGGCACACCGCATGGGCGGCGATGCCTTCCATAGCACCCGTGAAGCCAAGTCCCTCTTCGGTGGTGGCTTTGATGTTCACGCGCTCAACCGCCACACCGCACGCCGCCGCCACCGTCGCACGCATCGATTCGATGAACGGCTTGAGCTTCGGACGTTGGGCGAGCACCGTTGCATCCATGTTTTCAATGGTGTAGCCGACCGCCGAGATGCGCGCCACCACTTCGCGAAGCAACGCGATACTGTCGGCCCCTTTGTAGGCAGGGTCGGTATCGGGGAACAGACCTCCGATGTCGCCCATCGCCGCCGCGCCGAGCAGGGCATCCATGATCGCGTGCGTGAGCACGTCGGCATCCGAATGACCGAGCAAGCCTTTTTCAAACGGCACCTCGACACCGCCTAGGATCAATTTTCGATCCTCAACCAAGCGATGCACGTCATAGCCGTGTCCGATCCGCATACCGATCCCTCCTCGTTTTTTCAAGATCGCCTCGGCCGCCGTCACATCGTCAGGCGTGGTGATCTTCAGGTTTTCATACGACGTCGGAACCAAGGTGACCTTGGCTCCGAGATGCTCGACAAGCTGACAATCGTCGGTCAGGTCGAGTCCTTCGCGCTGTGCCGCCTCCATCGCTTGACGATAGAGCGCCGCGTCAAACACCTGCGGCGTTTGCACCTGCCACAGCGACGAGCGGTCGGGTGTGGCAATAATCACGCCGTTTTCATCCGCTTGTTTGATGGTGTCCTTGACACGCACGGCGGCCGCCGCCGCTTTGGTCTCAGCGGCCACGGCGATCACACGATCGATCTCCTCGGGGGTGATGAGCGGTCTGGCACCGTCCGCCACCGCGATCAGATCGACATCCTTGTCTACCGCTGCGAGACCGTTTTGCACCGATTGCTGGCGGGTGGCACCTCCCTGCACAAAGCGGCAGGGTTTGGACAGCTTGGCGGACCATGCCGAAAACACGGGAATGTCCTCCTCCCTTGTCACGACCACCAGCGACTCGACCGACGACGCATCAAACGCAGTGAGCGTGCGCTCGAGCACCGTCACGCCGCACAGCGGAATGGACAATTTCGGCACACCCATGCGCGTCGAACTGCCCGCCGCGACGATCACGGCCGTACACCTTGCCATAGCGTTCCCTCCTTTTCGGGTGATAAGAAACAGCGCACCCCGAACAAACGGAGTGCGCTATGTATATCGGCGTTATTGTTGCTCTTCGGGGAGCGCCGCCTTCTTGGGGGCGTTGGTGCGGAGCATCTGACGCGCCTGACGAATCTCGCCCATGCGACCGGTCAACAGCTCTTCCGCACGACGCAGGACGTCCTCGGCGAAGTCGTTGGCACCCTTGCACATCTCGCGCGACTTCTGCTGAGCGCGGGTGAGCATCTCCTCGGCACGCTGTTGCGCCTGACGGAAGATCTCTTCCTGCGCGATCATCGCCTGCGCACGCTCTTCCGCTTTGCGGACGATGGCTTCCGCCTCGCGCTTCGCGCCGGCCACGATCTCCGCACGATCCGCGACGACCGTTTGCGCCTGACGGATCTCCGAGGGGAGCGCGGCACGAATGTCGTCAATGAGGTCACGGAGCTTGTCCGCCTCGATCATGCACTTGCCGCCGGACAGCGGCACGTCCCATGCTTTATCCACCATATCGTCAATTTGGCCCAACAACTCTTCTACGTTCATAGTTTGTTACCTTCCTTTCGAGAATCGTCTCTACCGCCTGTTTGCGGTTTTACGAATGCGGCACACGCCGCGTTGGTGACTTGTTTTTCAGGTGGCGGTCTCCGTCAAGCGGTAGAACCACACGCGCGTTTTTCCGTAACGCTTGTCTTTTTGCAGGGTCAGCGCAAGACCGTTTTCGCCGTCTACCGCCGAGGGCAGTTCCGTCTTATCATCGGTCTCGCACACGGTCACGCCGCCGACACGCATCAGTCGAGGCATATGCCGCAACAGCGAGGGAAGCAAGTTCGCCTTGTACGGCGGGTCAAGAAAGACGACGTCGTAGGTGTCCTTGCACCGTTCGCAAAAGGTCTCGGCGGAGGTGTTGAGGATCTGCGACGAGGGCATCAGCCGCGCGTTCTTCGCGTTTTGCTTGACGATCTCACAGGCCTCTTTGCTGCTGTCCACAAAGGTGGCATGAACCGCACCGCGACTGAGCGCTTCGAGTCCCATTTGTCCCGAACCGGCAAACAAGTCAAGCACACGGCGACCCTCCAGTTCAAACTGGATGGCGCTGAACACCGACTCCTTGACACGCTCGGTGGTGGGACGCGTGGTCTCCTCGCCGGGGAGCGTCAAGAGCCGCACACCGCGCGCCGTTCCCGTGATGATCCGCATCATGACCTACCAAAACCTTTCTATCCATCTATGTATTATCCCATGTTTTTCTTCGTCTGTCAAGCGTTTTGCAGTTTTTTGTCCTTTTCAAGGCTGGCACGCGCCGCCTGAAGCACCGCGTTTTCCAGTCCGTATTCGTGCAACGCACAGATCCCTTCGACCGTTGTACCGCCCGGAGAGCAGACGCTGTCGATGAGCGCTTCGGGGTGTTCGCCGCTTTCGAGGAGCAGTTTGGCCGTGCCGAGCACGCTTTGTGCCACGATCTGCAAGGCGACGTCTTTGGGGAGTCCGTCGCGCACGCCGGCCGTGCTCAGCGCATTCATATACAGCAGCGTATACGCCGGCGAACAGCTCGCCAATACCGAGAAGATGCCGAACTGCGCTTCGTTGAGCGGCACGACCGTGCCCACCGATTCAAAAATTTTGTACACCGTTTCCACGTGGCGCTGGGTAACGAGCGCGTTGGAGCAATAGGCAGTGACCGCCTCGCCCACCTTGGCGGCGACGTTGGGCATGACGCGCACGAGCGGCAACGTGTCGCCCACGAGATCCGCCACGGACGCCAAGGTCTTGCCCGCCGCGATGGAGATGATCAACGGACGCTGTACCGCGAGGATCGCGCGAAGCGGCGGCAACGCCGAAGAAAACACCTGCGGTTTGATGCTCAGAACCACGACCTGCGCTTCTTCACAAAGCTGTTCGGCGGTTTGGCACACACCGATGCCGCACTCCTCCCGAAGTGCAAACGTCTTTTGCGCGTCGATGTCAAAGCACAGAATGGACGACGACGCAAAACCATTTTGCACCATGCCGCGAATGATGGCACCCGCCATGTTGCCCGCTCCCAAAAATCCGATCTTCATATCCGATCACCTCGTACATATATATAAGGTACAATATACTCGTATTATATCATGAGTGTATCGTCCTTGTCATCCCCTTTTTTGTATGTTTGAAAAAAATCGAAAAATGTTTTAAAAAAGGTGTTGACATACGACATGGGGTATGATATATTATATTTGTAATCAGTACAAGTTAATAACTGATACAGAAAAGAGGTGAGTCGATTGACCACGAATGATCACGCTAAGCGATTGCAAGAGCGCGGCCTTCGCCCGACACCGCAACGCCTCGCTGTGTATGAGTACCTGCTGTCCCATCGGACACATCCCACTGCCGACACTATCTACGAAGCGGTTCTCGCGCAATATCCGAGCTTTTCCCGCACCACGATCTACAACTCGGTGAAGGCCTTGATGGATGCCGGACTCGTTCGTGTGGTGACGATCGACCCCTTGGAACAGCATTTTGACGGCAATCCCGCCGACCACGGTCATTGTCGCTGTGAACGGTGCGGTCAGCTGCTCGATTTTGAAATGCCCGAGGATCTGCTGGCGGCGTTGGTGCCGGAGGGATTTTCGGTGCAACAACAGGACATCTTCTTTACCGGTGTGTGTAAAGCGTGTCAAGCCTCATTCGCATAAAACGACCTCGTCGTTTTTATAAATCTAAAAAATCAACATCAAATTCAATTTCAGGAGGAATTTCAGTATGAAAAAGTTTGTTTGCCCCGTTTGCGGTTATGTCCATTCCGGCGATGAAGCCCCCGCCAAGTGCCCGCTGTGCGGCGTTCCCGGTGCTCGTTTCACCGAGATGGCGGAAGATGCGGCGCTTGCTGCAGAGCACGAGTTCGGCGTGTACTCCAAGACGGTTGAAAACAACGACGCGATCAGCGCGGACGACAAAGCGTATATCCTCGAGCAATTGATGGCGAACTTCAACGGCGAATGCTCGGAGGTCGGCATGTACCTGTGCATGGCGCGCATTGCTCACCGCGAGGGTTATCCCGAGATCGGTCTCTACTGGGAGAAGGCCGCTTATGAAGAGGCGGAGCACGCGGCAAAGTTTGCGGAGCTCCTCGGCTCGACGCTGGAGCCCAACATGAAAGCCACCACGAAAGACAACCTCGCCTGGCGCGTGGATTGCGAATTCGGCGCGACGCAGGGTAAGTTCGATCTCGCCGCTTGCGCGAAGAAGAACGGTCTGGATGCCATCCACGACACCGTCCACGAGATGGCGCGTGACGAAGCCCGCCACGGCAAGGCTCTCAAAGGTCTGCTGGACAGATATTTCAAATAATAATCCATCTGTCCGCAGAGCATGACCTATGTGTCGTGCCTCAAACAGGAGGCGATTGAATATGACAGAAAAAGACTTGCGGTGGAATGCCTTTATTGATGATGTTTGCTTTCGCGACAGAGACACCTTATCCGACATTCAAAAAAATGCGGTGCTTTGCTTCTGTTATGATGCAGAGATGAACAGCGGAGGGTATTGTGGTTTTATTGATTGCTACCCCGACATTGAAGCAGAAGAAATGAATGCCGCTATACGGACAGTCGGATATCCGGAAATCGCCGATAACTATATGAAAGCTGTGAACGAAGGCGAAAAGGATGATTGGGTTGAAACCGACACGGCTTACTATAACTTTTCACCGTCGCTCAGTGATTGTTTGGAAGCCTATGTCGAAACCCACAAAGACGTTATTTTCAACTGACATTTTGTGACTTGGGGTGCTTTGGGTGTGTTTTTCATTCCCACACCGTCAAAGCCATGACACAATGCCCTTTTTTCGCATAGACTCATGACGAAGCCCGCCACGGCAAGGCTCTGAAGGGTCTCCTCGAGAGATATTTCGGCTGATTTCGATAACGTTTAAAGAGGGCAGGCACTCTGCCCTCTTTTCCGTACTGTCAAGGAGGTAATCACCCATGCAAGAAAATTATACCGTCTGCCACTGCAAGCAAGTGTCCTTCGCGCAGATCGCGGATGCGCTCGACACCCACACCACATTCGATTCGGTGCTTCAGGCTTTTGAAGAAGTGCAAAACGTCACCCATTGCTCCACGGGTTGCGGCGGCTGTCACCAAAAGGTACTGGATATCATCTCCGAACTGATGATGGGATAAACACAGATCGACAAAGCGGCTGTCCGAGGAGGCAGCCGCTTTTTTCGACATAATAAAATGCCAAAGAATTTGCAGGTTCGACAAAGGTCGCTCTTGATTTTTTGAAGCAAACGTGATAAGATAAATAAAACATTTGCAGGAATAGTTTAGTGGTAGAACTTCGGCTTCCCAAGCCGACCGTGCGGGTTCGATTCCCGTTTCCTGCTCCAACGGACGAGGCATTCTTTCAATGAAAGAATGCCTCGTTTTTTACGGTGAGACAGGTAGGGCGGCGCCTTGGTGCCGCCGTGTTTTCGTAAGGGATGGGATGATCACGGCGCGGATAAATCCGCGCCCTACGTTGTGTCCATTACCTGACGTAGGGGCGCACCTCCGTGTGCACCCGTGGAATCCCATCACGGGAGGGCATGGAAGCCCTCCCCTACGATTTCACCTATAGGTTGACGTAGGGCAGGGCTTGGTGCCGCCGCGGCGCAGGTGCATTGGAACAGAACGGCACATAGGCCGTTCCCTACGCGGTTGTCCCAAGCGAGCGGTAGGGGCGGTGCCTTGGTGCCGCCGCGTTTTTGTACGAAAACTCCCTCCGTCAAAACCTGCGGTTTTGCCACCTCCCTTTGACAAGGGAGGTTTTTTTGCTCTCCCCTCCATCGCGGGACGATGTGGGCATCGTCCCCTACAAGATCGCCGTGCGTTTACATAAAACGGCGGGAGTAAACCCCCGCCCTACAATATCCCATCAGATTGCGTAGGGCGGTGCCTTGGTGCCGCCACGTTTTCGTAAGGGATGGGATGATCACGGCGCGGATTAATCCGCGCCCTACGTTGTGTCCATTGCCTGACGTAGGGGCGAACCTCCGCGTGCGCCCGTGGAATCCCATCACGGGAGGGCATGGAAGCCCTCCCCTACGATTTCACCTATAGGTTGACGTAGGGCAGGGCTTGGTGCCGCCGCGGCGCAGGTGCATTGGA
>JAFQFZ010000065.1 GCA_017398425.1 Clostridia bacterium
CACGGAAGTTAAGCTCACTTGCGCCGACAATACTTGGCTGGAAGCGGCCCGGGAAGATAGGAAGATGCCAACACCTTCAAAAGACCTCAGTCATTCCGACTGAGGTCTTTTTTGATTTCAAAACGGTATAAAACACCCGACGACATGGTGGTATGTCGTCGGGTGTTTTGATTGGCTATGAGAATGTTTTCGGCAGAATCGTGACCTAAACTTTTAGCGGAAGAACAGGAAATAGATGCCCAATATGATCAGACCCAAAACGGCACCGGCGATCAAACCTGCAAGAGGACCGGTTCCGGCGGCTCTTTTGATCGGGTCAAACGTCGGGATCTCGTGATCCGCATCAAACTCTTTGATCAACGTGTGCAAGCGCACTATATTTTCGTTGCAAGCGGTCTTACCGTTTACGGTAGAATACAGGTGATCGCGCATATACTCGAACATTGTAATGTTGAGTTCGATCAGTGCGCGTGCACGAGACTTGTCAACCGCCGCATATTTTTGAACGATATTGTCGAGCGTTTTCGTGAATTCCAGAGCCAGGCTGCGGAACAACTCATAGGTTTCGCCCTTATTGTCGGTGGTTCCGTATTGAGTCCGTTTTGTCGTGTACACAAAGCTGCTTCCCGACATCTTGATGATATCTTGTGCGATCTCGGCGATGATTTTCATGTGTTCCTCTTCGCGGTCAAGGTCAAAGTTGTCATCCAGGATGGATACGCTGTTATTCAGTACCTTAAAGATCGCTTGACGCTTAAAGATATCTTCGTTTGTCAGGCTGGATTTGGCTTTGGCATACGAGCTGTAGAAGATCGCTTCGATGTTCGAGGGGTCGTTTTGTTCGACCATGTTGTAATATTTTTCGACTTCGTCCCAATCCTCTTTTTGCTTTGCACGACGAGCGTTGAGCAAATACTTTTCCACAAAGGAGCTGTTGTCGACCTTCACGGTGCCTTGCACATCCACGGTACCTTCAATCATCATACGTTTGGCGTCCTCCACGGAATATTTCATTCCGCAATGCTGACATACGTACATACCGTCCTGCTTGATAAGGTCGGTTCCCGAACACATTTCGCAAGTTAACGCTTTCATGGGTATGTTCCTCCTAAATTCGATTACTATAACAGGAGTTATAGCACCTATTATTATGAACCTATACTTCCTATTTGTCAAGAAAAAAAGGAAGTATAATTCCTAATATAAGGAAAAAGGGGGAGTATTAGTGCTTATCTCGGATTTTTGTCAAATCGGTAACAAGCTGCTGTCCATCCGCAAACGGAGCGGCATGACGCAGGCGGAGGTCGCCGAAAAGGCCGGCCTGGCAGATCGAACGTACGCGGATATCGAACGCGGAACGAGTAATATGCGAGTCGAAACGTTAGTGCGCATTTGTGAAGCACTTCAAACGACACCGGACGAGATCTTTCTGGCCGAACCCCAAAACCGTGTTGAAGAGGTCGAGTCTCTGGAGGAGCGATTGCACGCTTGCACACCGTCACAACGGAGGACAGCTCTCGCGCTGATACAGGTGTACTTGGATTCTTTGAAGTAAAAACAGGAATGTGTCGCCGTTTGATCGATGCGGATCAAACGGCGATGTATAGGTGGCATGAACGTCGAAACAGAAGGCTATGTGCAAAACGTTTGGAAGAAATACACAAAATTGGTTTTCTTCCGAAAATTGTCAAATTACCCCTTGCAAACGGGTCCGAATCGTGGTATAGTGTATTTCACGACGACACAATCGTACGCGGGTGGTGGACAGTATGGCGAACAAAAACAACCCGGGAAAGCTGCTTTTGGTGGACGCGTCGGTACTGCCCGATGTGTTTGAAAAAGTGATCGAAGCGAAGAAATATCTCGCTTCGGGGGAGGCTCCTTCGGCGTCGGAAGCGGCGCGCATGGCCGACCTTTCCCGCAGTGCGTTTTACAAATATAAAGACATGGTCTTTGAATACGACGCGGACGGCGGCGGTCAGATCCTGACGATCCATTTTTTGCTGTCGGACCGTCCCGGTGTGCTTTCGTCGGTGCTGACGGCATACGCCGCGGCAGGGGCGAACGTGCTGACCGTCAATCAAAACATCCCGGCGGACGGTGCGGCGACCGTGTCCGTTTCGGCACACACCGACCGACTCAAAGTGCCGACGGAGGAATTCCTCGGACAGCTCGGACAGCTGTCGGGAGTTCGCCGCATCTCGCGTATCATCGGCGGCGACTCCGCCAAAAAATCATCCAAATCCGCAACCTAAGCGTGTAATAATCATAAAGAGGTGTCAAACTATGGTATATGTTGCGATCATGGGCCACGGTGTGGTCGGTTCGGGCGTTGCCGAAGTGCTGCTCAAAAATGCCGACAGTATTGCCAAAAAGGCAGGCAAATCCATCGAGGTCAAGCGCATTCTCGACCTGCGTGAATTTCCCGACAGCCCGCTCGCCGATCGATTCACCAAGGATTTTAACGAGATCTTGAACGACGAGGAGATCCGCATCGTCGTCGAGACGATGGGCGGTCTGCATCCGTCGTATGAATTTGTCAAAGCGTGCCTCGAAAGCGGCAAGAGCGTCGTCACCTCCAACAAAGAATTGGTCGCGGCGAAGGGCGATGAGCTGTTGAAGATCGCCAAAGACAAGAACCTCAACTTCCTCTTTGAGGCGAGCGTCGGCGGCGGCATCCCGATCCTGCGTCCGCTCGACCAATGTCTCGCCGCCAATGAGGTGGCGGAGATCGCCGGCATCCTCAACGGCACCACCAACTTCATGCTCACCAAGATGATCGAAGACAACATGGGCTTTGACGAAGCGCTCAAGCTGGCGCAGGACCTCGGCTATGCCGAGCGTGAGCCGTCGGCGGACGTTGACGGACACGATGCGGCGCGCAAGATCTGCATCCTCGCTTCGCTGGCGTTCGGTCGTCACGTGTTCCCCGATCAGGTGCATACCGAGGGTATTCGCAACGTCAGCCTGGACGACGTGCGCTGTGCGGAAAAGATGGGCGGTGTCATCAAGCTCATCGGTCGCGCAAAGAAGCAGGGGGACAAGATCTCCTGCGTCGTGGCACCGATGGTGGTGGACGCGGAATCGAATCTGCTTGCGCAGGTGCGCGACGTATTCAACGGCATCATGGTGCGCGGCGACGTGATCGGCGACGTGCTGTTCTACGGTCGCGGCGCGGGAAAACTCCCGACGGCGTCGGCGGTGGTCGCGGACGTGATCGACGAGGTCAAGCACATCGAAAAGCGCAAGACGCTCTTCTGGGAGAGCGGTGCCGCAGACTACGTCCTGCCCTACACGGCGGACAGCACGGCGGCGATGGTGCGCGTGAAGAATGCCGACCCCGCGCAGATCGAGCGTGTGTTCGGTGCGGTTCGCGTGCTGTATCATGAGGGCGAGGAGCTCGGCTTTGTCACCCCCGTGATGACCGAAGAGGCGCTTGCCGCGGCGGTGAACGCCGTGGAGGCGATCAGCTGCATTCGCGTGGCGGAATAAGCAACGGGAGCATACACTGTTAAGAGTGAGGTCGCAACCGTAGCGTATAAATCAATCAGCCAGACAGAGGGTGATGCGTTTGTCCCCTCAGCTATAGAAAGGAATGGTCAACATATGTTGGTAGTGCAGAAATTCGGCGGTTCGTCCGTGGCCGATGCCGCTCGCGTGATGAACGTGGCGCGTATCGTGACCGAAACGTACGCCAAAGGCAACGACGTGGTCGTTGTTGTGTCCGCACAAGGCGATACCACCGATGATCTGATCGAGAAAGCGAAGGAGATCAACCCGGGCGCCAGCAAACGCGAAATGGATATGCTGTTGTCCGCAGGTGAGCAGATCTCGATCTCGCTTCTGGCGATGGCGATCGAAAAGCTCGGTTATCCCGTGGTGTCGTTGCTCGGATGGCAAGCGGGATTCCAGACGAATTCCAAATACTCGGCGGCGCGTATCAAGCGCGTCAATTCGGAGCGCATCTCCAAGGAGATCGACAAAAAACGCATCGTGATCGTGGCGGGCTTCCAGGGTCTCAACCGTTATGACGACATCACGACGCTCGGCCGCGGCGGCTCGGATACGAGCGCGGTGGCGATCGCGGCGTCGATGCGTGCGGATCTGTGCCAGATCTACACCGACGTGGAAGGCGTATACACCGCCGATCCGCGCAAGATCCCCAATGCGCAAAAGCTCGACGAGATCACCTACGACGAGATGCTGGAACTCGCGACGCTCGGCGCGCAGGTTCTCAACAACCGTTCGGTGGAAATGGCGAAAAAGTACAACGTGGAACTGGAGGTCATCTCCAGCTTGACTCAAAAACCCGGCACCAAAGTGAAGGAGGTCTGCAAAATGGAAAAAATGCTGATCAAGAGTGTGGCAAAAGACGACAGCGTGGCGCGTGTGAGCATCGTGGGACTCCCCGATGAACCCGGCATCGCGTTCAAAGTGTTCTCCCGTGTGGCGAAGGCGCACATCAACGTGGATATCATTCTGCAATCCGTCGGTCGTGACGGCACGAAGGACATCACCTTCACCGTTCCTGCGGAGAGCGGCGATGCGGCGGTTGCGGCGTTGCAGGAATACTGCGATCAGGTCGGCGCGAAGAAGATCCTTGTCGATACCGACGTGGCGAAGGTTTCCATCGTCGGCGCGGGCATGGAGACCCACGAAGGCGTGGCTTCTAAGATGTTCGAAGCGCTGATGGATGCCAACATCAACATCCAGATGATCTCCACCAGCGAGATCAAGGTGTCGGTGCTGATCGACAAAGCGGAAGCGGAGCGTGCCGTGGCGGCGGTTCACGCCATGTTCTTCGACAACTGATGCTCATCGAACGGATGAATTGCCAAACGCGGCGATTCATCCGTTTTTTTATAAAAACAGTTGAAACTCGACAATGGCTTTGCTATAATAAAGTTAATATTCTACATAGGAGTGATGGACGATGATCGATTTGCAAGAGATTTTGAATGCCGCAATAAGCGAGCCCGAAAAGCTGAATCGGATCGAAAACGAACTGCTGCAGCAATCGCAGAATATGGAAACGATCTACAACAAAATCGGCAAGATGTACGTGTCGTTGCACGGCGCGAACTACGAAAGCGAGTTTGCTGCGTTGTTTGAAAAGATTCGCGAGACCGAAAGCACGATCCGTGCGTGCCGCGCGGCCATCCGTGAGGTGAAAGGGGTTGTGTGCTGTGAAAAATGCGGCACCGACGTTCCCAAGACCTCTGCGTTTTGCGCGGTGTGCGGCGCATCGATGCCCGGTCATGAGGCTCCGGCGGTGGAAGAGGATCTGGTGCGTTGCACCGTGTGCGGCAAGATGATGAAGAGCGATATGCGCTTTTGCACGTCCTGCGGTATGCCGATGATGACGATCGCCCAACAGGAAGAAGCACCGACGGTCGCTCCCGTGGAAGAGATCGTTCCTCCCGTGGAGGAGGTTGTCGCTCCCGTGGAAGAGATCGTTCCTCCCGTGGAAGAGATCGTTGCTCCCGTGGAGGCGTATGTGCCCCCCGTGGAGGAGTACGTTGCTCCCGTGGCGGCGTATGTGCCCCCCGTGGAGGAGTACGTTGCTCCCGTGACCGAGGCGGCTGCTCCCGAGGAGGAGTACGTTGCTCCCGTGACCGAGGCGGCTGCTCCCGAGGAGGAGACGGACGCCCCGACGGTGTGTGCGCATTGCGGCAAGGTCTGCCGTCCCGGCGCCCTGTTCTGCACCGGTTGCGGACAAAAGATCGAAGCGGCTCCCGTCGAGCCGACCCCCGTGTCCGCTCCCGCAGCTCCTGCGGAATCGGCGGCTCCGGTCTGCCCCAATTGCGGCAAAGTGTTGCGTGAGGGTATGCTGTTCTGCACCGGTTGCGGACAGAAACTCGACGCGGTCGCCCCGACTGCTCCGACCGCTCCGACGGCTCCGCCCGCTCCTGCCAAGAAGGTTTGCACAGTGTGTGCCAAAGAGAACGCGCCGGGTGCGCGCTTCTGCGTGAGTTGCGGCACGACGTTGTAACATGGTATGAAAGCTCGGTGCGGTCGCGTCAGCGGCGGCACCGAGATTTTCTTTTCGAAGAAAGGATATCCTTTTATGAAACGATGGAAAGACCGCCCTGCACGCCCCGAGCCGAGTCCGACGTTTCGTTGGGTCACGATGTGGCTTGAGCACGCGGTGTGTGTGGTGTTGATGTGGTTCCCTGCGGCGCGGATGGAATATGCCGAGATTTATGCGGTGGATCATGCGCTGGTTGACATTGTCGGCGGTACGGCGTGGGAATGGCCCTACCGCGTGTTACAGATGGCGTTTGCGGCGGCGGTGGCGGCGGCGCTGTTGCCGCTGTTTGTCAAGCAGATCCCCAAAAAGCCGATTTTGATCGCACTTTTGTCGGTGTCGGCGGCGTTTGTGCTTGCGAACCTGACGCTCTTTGCTGTGTACTTGGCATCGGTCGGAGAGCGGACGCTGTATGGCTTGGTGCCGCGATGCTTCCCCACGATCCCCGGACTGTTGTATGCGGTGTTCGCGGTGTTTGCCGTGATCGAAACGATCGCGACGGTCGTGGCTTTGCGGCGGACGGATGCGTCCTCGGCAGGGGACGTGCCGTGCGAGCAAGAGGAGGAAATCCCCGTTGAAGACTGAGTATTCTTGGAAAAACTTCGGCGTGAGCTTGTTGCAGGCCGCCGCCTACTTGGCGGCGTACCGCATGATCCAATGGGTGTTCGCGGTGATAGGGGGGCTACTATGGCGCCTTATGGGAATGTGGGGATGGATCATCCCGATTTCCGTATTCAGCCGATGCACCACACTTGTCGCCCATGCGGTATCGCTCGGTGTGCTGTGGCTGTGGATGCGCATTCGAAAACGCCGCGTGTGTGAAGAAGTGGGCATCAGGCCGCTTGCCGTCACGCCGATGCTCGCCGCCTTGATGGGCGGTGTCGGTGCGAACATGGCGGTGGTGTGCGCGTTTGAACTGATCCCGTTCCCCGAAGCGTGGCTGACGCAGTATGAGTCGGCGTCGGCGCAGGTCTTTGCGGATTACAGTTGGTTGACGGTGGTGTGCACCGTGTTGGTCGCTCCGATCATGGAGGAATTGCTGTTCCGCGGTCTTCTCTACACGCGCTTGCGCCGCGGCATGCCCAAATGGATCGCGGCGGTGCTGAGCGCTTTGATGTTTGCCGCCGCGCACGGCAACCTGCTGTGGGGCATCTACGCGTTTGTCGTCGGTCTGCTGTTCGTGTGGATCTTTGAGACGACGGGTTCGCTCAAGGCAAACATTCTCTGTCACATGGGATTCAATGCGGTCGGGCAGTTCTCCTTGGCGGCGTTTGATCCGACCGTGCGTGCCGTGACCTATATTGTCGGCATCCTGCTTCTCGGCATGGCGATGGTCGTGCTGTGGCTGAACAAAAAAGCAAGTAATACATAAGGTAGGGACGATACCCCACAAGATACAATAAGAAAACGAGGTGCAATGCACCTCGTTTTCTTATTTTTATTCGGAACGTCTTGACAAATCAGTCTATATCTTGTAAACTAAATGTAGTCTACAAGATGTAGATAATCGAACGGAGAGTGATCGTTATGGAGAAATTTCAACTCGGTGCGATCGAATTGCCCAAAATGACAAATTGCCTGCACCGCGGTTGTGTTTGCCATACCGATGTGCTACAATGAGCTTACAAAGAGACCATGCGCGCTCCTGTACCGTGGAGGGACGTGCGATTTTGCATAAGCCGAAGACAAACCATAGGAGGGATTATCATGAAATGTATGCGTAAAAGTCGATGGAGTATCCTGTGCGCCTTGTGGGTGTTGCTGGCGAGCATTCTGTTTGCGCCGCTTGTGTCGGCGGTGGATAGGGGTTGCGAAACGGTTCGTACCTACACGGCGCAAACGTTCACAAGCACTTCCGAAAACGGTACGCCCGACTGGGAAAACACGGTGTCGTTGATGCCGTCTGCGGCGAGCGATTTTGAGAAAGCGGAAGAGGATTACGGCGGAGGCGGTCACATCACCGTGACACCGCAGGAAGGCGGCTACCGCTTTGTGTCCGATCAAGGATGGCCGAGCGCCTATTACAACCACGAGACGCAGGGGCTGTATGTCCATGAACAGGATGATCTGTATTTGAATTACGACATCGAGGTTGTCTCCGGCGGAACCACTGTGATGGTGTATTTTATGGGGCAGGATCCGATGAGTACGGCACAACCCGGCACGTTTGTCTGTATCAACGGATTGGTCGATCCGTCCTACGTCGATCCGATGACAGGGGGTGCGTTCGTGGATCTTCCGATCGGACGGTATGTCGGTTCGGTGAGCGTCCGTGATCTCGGCTATCGCGAGGATCTGAAGGATGAGGAAGGCAACATGCTCTTCTCGGGTTGCAAGATTTTTGCCGTCGGCGGCGAAGTGATCGTGCATGGGCTCGGCATCGGCAAGTCGCTTACGCCCGTGGTGAGTACGACCACGACCACGACCACCACAACCACAACGGTAACGACTACGACCACGACCTCGGCGTTTCACGTGCACACAAACGGCACGCCCGACTGGGCGAACACTGTGTCGCTGATGCCACCTGCGGCGAGCGATTTTTCGAAGGTGGAAGGGGATGCCGCCGGCGGATCGATCACCGTGGCACCGCAGGAAAGCGGTTACCGCTTTGCGAGTGACAGGGGATGGCCGAGTGCCTATTATTGCGGAGAAATATACGTTTCCGAAAACGAGGATATGTATTTGAATTACGACATCGAGGTCATCTCCGGCGGAACCAATGTGTTGGTGTATTTTGCGGGGCAGAATCCGAGCGAGATGGCGTTTCCCGGTACGTTTGTCTGTATCAACGGATTGGTCGATCCGTCCTACATCAACCCGCTGACGGGAAACGCGATCGTGGATCTTCCGCTCGGACGATACAGCGGTTCCGTGAGCGTACGCGATCTCGGCTACCGCGAGGATCTGAAGGATGAGGAAGGCAACATGCTCTTCTCGGGTTGCAAGATGTATGCCGTCGGCGGCGAAGTGATTGTGCACGGACTCGGCATCGGCAAGTCTTTTTCACCCGCGGTGATTTCGACCACGACGACTACGACCACCACGACCACCACGACGACTACGACCACCACGACGCGCACCGTGCACACAAACGGCACGCCCGACTGGGCGAACACCGTGTCGCTGATGCCGCCTGCGGCGAGCGATTTTGCGAAGGTGGAAGGGGAGAATGCCGGCAGAGATACCATCGAGATCACAGCAGACGGAAACGGCTATCGTTTCAAGTCTCGCCGAGGCTGGCCGAGTGCGTATTACAACCGTGATACGCAAGGATTGTATGTCCACGAACATGAGGATGTATATCTGAATTACGACATCGAGGTCATCTCCGGTTCGACCAACGTGATGGTGTATTTCGCGGGTCAGAACCCGAGCGAGATGGCATCCCCGGGCACGTTTGTCTGCATCAACGGATTGGTCGATTCGTCCTACGTCAACGCGACGGGAGATGCCATCGTGGATCTTCCGGTCGGGCGATACAGCGGTTCCGTGAGCATCCGCGATCTCGGATACCGCGAGGATCTGAAGGATGCGGAAGGTCGTATGCTGTTCTCGGGTTGCAAGATCTTTGCCGTCGGCGGCGAAGTGATCGTGCACGGGCTCGGTATCGGCGCAAAAGAACAGAAGATCACAGGCGACATGAGCGGCGACGGCACGCTCGACACGATGGACGCCCTCTTGTTGTTCGGCGGTATCAACGGTGCAAGAGAATTGACCGAAGCGCAACAAGCGGCGGCGGACTACAACGGCGACGGCATTGTCAATATGATGGATGCGCTGTTGTTGTTTAAACGCGTGTCGGGACAGTAAGGGCAGGATTTGTGCATCGGCGCCGATGCCGCAACCCGGCGGGAAGATCGCTTGGGATACTCAGACCTACATCCTCCCTTGACAAAAACGGGTACATACGGTGGGATCTCACTGCTTGGCTATATACGTCATAACAAACGATAACCTTAAAAAGGAAGTGTGTGTATGAGCAAGATTCAAAAACGTTTGATGTCGCTCTTGTGCGTGGCGGCGATGGTGTGTATGTTGTTGCCGACGGGCTTGACCGCCGCGGCGCAAACGGATTTTTCGTTTAATATTGAAAATGACGGCATCACCATCTACGGCTATTCCGGATCGGCAACTGAGCTTGTCATTCCGTCGAAGATCGACGGTCGTCCTGTGAAAGCGATCGACGGTTATGCGTTCTATCAGAATACCTCGCTGACGAGCGTCGTGATTCCCGAGGGCGTGACCTCGATCGGAAACTATGCGTTCTACGGATGCACCTCGCTTGAGAGTGTGGAGCTCCCCGATAGCATGACCTCGATCGGCTTTTATGCGTTCTCCGATTGCTCGGCGCTGACGAGCATTGAGATCCCCGAGGGCGTGACCGAGATTAAGGAAGGTGTGTTTTACAATTGCACATCGCTTGAGATTGTTCGCATTCCTGCGAGTGCGACCTCGATCGGACAGTTTGCGTTTTACAATTGCCTTGCCCTTAAGAATGTGGAGATCCCCGAGGGCGTGAATTCAATCGAAGCGCATGCGTTTTCCGAGTGCTTTTCGCTCATGCGCGTGGCGCTCCCGAAGAGCGTGACCACGATCGAAGATCATGCGTTCGATTATTGCATTGAGTTGAGATCGGTGGATTACAGCGGTACACAAGCGGATCGCGAGGCGATCGCGATCGGATCCGACAACTGGTGCTTGGAGGATGCTGTGTGGACGTATGAGGGGGCAGGAAGCGAGCCGGTCGGAGACTGGGCGTATGTGACGCATACGGACGGCACCGCCACCGTCACCGGCTACAAAGGCACGGAAACCGAAATCGTCATCCCGTCGGAGATCGACGGCTACGCAGTGACGGCGATCGGCGATCGGATGTTCTTTGAATGCGCATCGCTCACGCGTGTCGAGATTCCCGATGGTGTGACGGCGATCGGCGCGTATGCGTTTTACGATTGTTATTCGCTGACGAGCCTCGTGCTTCCTGATAGCGTGGATTCGATTGGTGAGAGTGCGTTCAATTGGTGCAGTGCGTTGGAAGTCGTGTATTATTCCGGCACGAAAGAGGAGCGCGCGGCGATCGCGATCGCATCCGATAACCACTATTTGGACGATGCGGTGTGGATGTATACGGTGACGGGATTCGGTCAGTCCGGAGACTGGTCTTATGTGACGCGTTCGGACGGTACTGCCGCCATCACCGGCTATTTCGGTGCGGAGATCGAGGTGGTCATCCCCGCAGAAATCGATGAGTATCCCGTGACCGCGATCGAATATGCGGCGTTCTATGAGTGCAGTGAGCTTGCGAGCGTATCGATTCCCGAGGGCGTGATATCGATTGAGGAATATGCCTTCTACAATTGCACTGCACTCAAGAGCGTCGAGTTCCCCGAGGGTGTGACCTCGATTGGCGATGGTGCGTTCAGACTTTGTCATGCATTGGAAACGGTGTATTACCCCGGCACGGAAGAGGATCGCGCGACCATTGCGATCGGATCGGAGAATTCGAATTTGACCGAGGCTCTGTGGATGTATGCCGGAATGGGAAGCGGTTGGTTTGAAGATTTTGAATATGTGTCTTATCCGAACGGCACCGCCACCGTCCGCGGTTACCGAGGCACGGCAACCGAAATCGTCATTCCGTCGGAAATTGGCGGTTATATCGTAACGACGATCGGCGACAGTGCCTTCTCCGGTTGTGAGTTCCTCACGCGTGTGGAGATTCCCGAAGGCGTTGCTTCCATCGGCGAGTGTGCGTTTTATTATTGCACGTCGCTTGCTCGTGTCGACATTCCCGACAGTGTGACGGCGATCGGTGCCCAAGCATTTAGGGAATGCTCGTCGCTTGTGAGTGTGACGATCCCCGATAAGGTGACGTCGATCGACGACTATACTTTCTGTCGATGCACGGCGCTTGCGAGTGTGGAGATCCCTGCGAGTGTGACTTCGATCGGAGCGAATGCGTTTGAGCAATGCTATGCGCTTACGAACATCGCGATCCCCGAGCAGGTGACTTTCATCGGAAGCTATGCGTTTCAGTGGTGCACGACGCTTGAGAGTGTGGAGATCCCCAAGGGGCTGACCTCGATTGAGGAAGGTGCGTTCTACGGTTGCAGAGCGTTCACGTGCATGGAGATCCCCGAGGGTGTGACCTCAATTGGGGATTACGCGTTCTATAGTTGCGAATCGCTTGTGCACATGAAGCTTCCTCAGAGTGTGACGTCGATCGGGGCGTATGCGTTCTATAATTGCCAGTCGCTTGAGAGCATCGAGCTTCCCCGTCGCGCCGCCTTCATCGGGCAGTCTGTGTTTGGTTACTGCTCGTCGCTGACGAGCATAGAGATTCCCGAGGGTGTGACCTCGATTGGAGAAAGTGCGTTCTACATGTGCACAGCGCTCAAGACCGTTCGCATCCCTGCGAGTGTGACCGAGGTCGGTGACTTTGCATTTCAAGACTGTAACGCACTAAGCGAGGTGCGCTACGGCGGAACGCAAACGGATCGCTGGGAGATTGAGGTCGGAACAAGGAACAATACGTTCAAGTCGGCTACGTGGGAATACAACGTCGGTGATACGGTGCTCGGCGACATGAGCGGCGACGGTACGCTCAATATGATGGATGCTCTTCTCTTGTTCGGCGGCATCAACGGTGCCAGAGAGCTGACCGATGAGCAGAAAGCGGCGGCGGACTACAACGGCGACGGCATCGTCAATATGATGGACGCGTTGTTGCTGTTTAAACACGTATCGGGACAGTAAGGACCATGAAGTCGAGCACTGACGCGCTCTATGAAGCGGTCGTTGTAGCGACCATGAAGAATGAAGCATTGTCCTTCGGACAACATGAAGGAGTCCGCTTCACGGATGGAATGAAAAAAACGAGGTGCAATGCACCTCGTTTTTTATTCCCCACGCCGTGCAGACGGCAGGGTTTGCAAAAACAACACGCACAAAAGCATCAAAGCGAGCAGGGCGGTAAACGCAATCGACGGATGTTGTTCGTGAAAGGCGGAGGTGGCGATCGCCACCGCGTCGACGGCGATCTTCTTCGGCGGAAACCACGAAAAGAACAACGCCGACAACGTGCCGCCGAGGAGCGCGTGCAACAGCCGCACACGCCAAAAGCCGCGGTCGAGCAACCCGTGTCCTGCGGTGACGGCGGCGATCTGCCCGCACACCGAAAGTCCTCCGAAGCCGAGTGTCGCGCCGATCCAAAAGGGAGCCGCCGCGCCCATGCCGCAGGCTTCCAGACACCCCGTGCTGACTTCGGTCACACAGCTCAAGAGGCACCGCCACCACGGATGCGGCGACAGGTCACCGCTCAGGGCATCTACGAGTGACAGCGCCGCCGATGCCAACAGCACAAAGCCGCACATGGACAAAAGCGCCTTGGTCGCGTCGTGCACACTGTCGGTGACGGCGCGTCCGAGGGACAAGGGCGGTTGCCGCGTGAGCGGCACGGGGGAAGACGGACGGCGCTCGATCCCCATCACGATCAGGGAGCTGAGTAAATGCGCCCCGAGCAACAACAGCCCCGCCTCCACGCTGTGGAGCATCCCAACACCGATGCCGCCGATGACAAAGGCGGGACCGGCGTGTACCGTCACGCGCAGCAATCTCTTGGCACTGCCACGGTCGATGTCGCCGTTTTGCAGTAACCCGACGACCGCCGTCGCACCGGCAGGGTAGCCGCCGATCATCGACAGCAGGATCGCACCGGCGGCGTTGCCGCCAAAGCCGAACGCCCATCGCATGAGCGGTTCCGCACGGCGACCGAGCGACTGCAAAAAGCCGCCCTTGACCAAAAATCCCGCGATCACCAAAAACGGAAACAGCGATGGGACGAGCAGTTGCGCGCACACCGCGAGTCCGTGCCGCACGCCGTTTTGCGCCGCCTGCGGCGCACAGAACAATACACCGATCGCGCTCATCACCGCGACGAACAGCAGCCGCCTTCTCCATGTAGTCCATCGAATCACCCAGGTGCGCATGAGACGTCCCTCCCTTTCTCTACCGCATATATACGTCTTGTCCGTCGGCATTATTCCCGATACCGTCGCATACAGTGGCGATAAAGGCGGTGAGTGGCAATGGGGTTTTCCAAACGCATCGAATCGATGCTCGACCTGCCCGAGGGGGCGCTTTCGGGGGAGCTCACGGTGGAGCTGTGCGGCACGCGGCGGGTGATCCTCGACGGCGAGTGTGACATCTTGCTCTACGCCGACGACACGGTATGCGTGCGTTCCAAAGGGCAGACGCTCCGCGTGACGGGGCATCGCCTCACGCTCGAATCGATCGGAAGCGGCGGCATGGTGCTGACGGGTGCGATCGCGTCGGTGGAATTTTTGTGAGAGGGGCAACAAGGGATGTGGCTGTGGCGTTGGTGGCAATGGTGGATCGGCGAGGTGACGTTTTCGGCAGAAGGCGGTCTGTGCGAAGATTTTCTTAACCTGCTGACCGAGCAGGAGGGAGTCTCTTTGTGGGACGTGCACAAGGAAGAGGATCGGCTGACGGCGTGTTGCCGTGCGTCGTCCTATCGCGCGGTGCGCCGTCCTGCGCGCCGCACGGGAACGCGCGTCCGCGCAACGGCCAAACGCGGCTGTTGCTTTCGGTTTCGCCGCGTGTCGAAACGGGTCGGCTTGCTCATCGGCGCGGTCGCCGCCATGACGATCTATATGATCCTGGCATCGTACATCTGGGTGATCGATGTGCAGGTGGAGGAGCCTCTGCTCGCGGCACGTGTGGAAGAAGCGCTCGGCAAAAGCGGACTCGCGGTCGGCACGCCGAGCGGTGCGGTGGATCTTGGGTTCGTGCGCATGCACGCCATCACCGAGCTTTCCGAATTGCATCACGTGGCGGTGTATCTCGACGGATGCACGGCGCGGGTGGAGGTACGGTTGCAAGAGCCGTCTGCGCCGCTTCCCGACAAAAGTCCCTCCAACGTCGTGGCGGCGTTCGACGGACGCATCGTGGAGATGCAGGTGGCGAGCGGTCAGGCGATGGTCAAAACGGGTGATGCGGTGGTGCAGGGCGATCTGCTCGTGTGCGGAGCGATCGAGACGCAAAACGGCGTTCTGCTCAAGCACGCTTCGGCGGTGATCAACGCCGAAACGTCCCATACCTTTTGTGTGGAGGTGCCGCTTTGCGAAACGCGTCCCGTTCGCGAAAAGCGGATCGTGCAAACGCGGTGGCGGTGTCTGTGGTGGGAGCTTCCGCTGTTTTCGTCCGTGCCGATCGGAGAGGACTATGCCGTGACCGAACGGTATACGCCGCTTCGCTTTCTGGGGACGGATCTTCCCGTCGGGGTACACGAAACGGTGTACAGCGCTCCGTGCGATGCGACGCTCCGCTATACGGCGGAGCAGGCGGAATGCATCGCTAAACGTCGCTTGCAAGCGCACGCCGCTGCCACGCTCGAAGATGCCGTGATTCGGCGTGTGACCTATGAGGGCGTATGGGAGGATGAGGTGTATCGCTTGCGCGGGGTGTACGACTGCACCGAGGATATCGCGTTGCAAGCACCGCTTCTCAGCGATTTCGCATAACGGCGTGCGACATCGCATATATATGGGGCGACGACACAAGAGAAAGGACGAGGGCTTTATGGCAGGATACTTACCGGAAGGCTTATATAAAAACAGCATCGAGAATCGCGCGGCGATGGCGGACGAAGCGGCTTTGCGAGCGGCGATGGACGCCGAGACGGTGCTGGAGGCGCAGGCGGTGCTGTGCGACAGCGACCACGCGCTTCATGTGATGCTTCCGTGCATGGAAGGAGTCATCCCGCGCGAGGAGGGCGCTGTCGGCATCGAAGACGGAACGGTGCGTGACATCGCACTTCTTTCGCGCGTCGGAAAGAGCGTTTGCTTCACGGTGACGGGATTCGAAACGCTTCCCGACGGACGGCGGAGGGCGCTCTTGTCGCGTCGTCGTGCGCAGGAGCAATGCAAGGCGTTTTTGAGCGCGCACCTTCGCGTCGGGGACGTGGTGTGCGCCAAGGTAACGCGTCTGGAGGGATTCGGCGCGTTTTGCGACATCGGATGCGGTGTGGCGGCGCTGTTGCCGATCGCCTCCATGTCGGTCAGCCGCATCGCCCATCCGTCCGATCGTGTGGCGGTGGGAGAGGTGTTGCGGTGCGTGGTCTCGTCAATGGAGGAAGGACGCATCTGTCTTTCGATGCGTGAGCTGCTCGGTACGTGGGAGCAAAACGCCGCGCTGTTCGAGCAAGGGCAAACGGTGCTCGGGGTGGTGCGTTCGGTGGAAACCTACGGTGTGTTTGTGGAGCTGACACCGAATCTCGCGGGACTTGCCGAATCATTTGAAGGCGCGTGTGTCGGGCAGACGGCGACCGTATTCATCAAGAGTGTGATCCCCGAAAAGATGAAGATCAAGCTCGTTATCCTCGACGTGCAGGAAGGCACACCGCCGAAGATGTTGCGCTATTTTGAAACGGGAGAACATATCGATCGCTGGAGTTATGCCCCCGAAGGGTGTGCGCGCCGCATCGAAACGGTATTCGGACTTGACAAATAGGTGTTCGTCTTTTACAATAAACGATGCAAAGCGTTGCTTTGCGGCCGGTTCGAAATTCCATCCCGGCCTAAAACAAAACTAGGAGAGAATTGCATATGAAAACGATATCCTCGTTACACACCCTGACCCAAATCGGACTGATCGCCGCGCTGTATGCGGTGCTGACGCTTTGCTTGCCGATGGCGTCCTTCGGCTCGATCCAGATCCGCTTTTCCGAGGCTCTGACGGTGCTTGCCGTGTTCGGTCGAAAGCCGATCCTCGGGTTGACGCTCGGCTGTGCGCTGGCGAATGCGATCGGACTGTCGCTCGGGATGAACATCGCCGGTGCATGGGACATCGCCGTCGGTTCGGCGGCGACGCTCGTTGCGGCACTTCTCAGCTACGCAACGCGACGGGTCACGTTCAAGGGACTGCCGCTTCTCGCGGTGTGGCCGCCCGTGCTGATCAACGCCGTCGTCATCGGCGGGGAACTGAATCTGGTGCTGTGCGGCGGCGCGTGGAAGAGCTATCCGCTTTTTGCACTGCAGATCGGACTCGGTCAGCTGATTCCCTGCGTGGTGGGAGGATGTGTCGTGGCAAAAGCGGTGCAAAAAAGCAAAAGCGTACAAAAAATGTTGATGCATAGATGAAAGGTTCGTGCGGATTCGCTCTTGTTTTTTCGAGTGAAGTAGTCTACAATGGATAATACAGACGATGACTGTAAGCTTGATGAAAGGAGATACGAATCCTATGCAAAAGATCATTCGCAAAAAGGTGTATGACACCGAGACGGCGACCGTGATCGCGCGTTCCGTGAACGGCACGTTCGGCGATCCGACCGGCTATGAGGAGATTTTGTTCCAAGCTCCCGAAGGACACTACTTTGTGTACGGCATCGGCGGTGAGGAGTCTCCCTACAAGCAGGAAAAGATCACCTGCATCGCGAAGGACAAGGCGGCCGCATGGGCTGCCGAGCACGCGTAATTTTGAAACCCGGCCTTGCAAAAGCCGCGTCTGTTGCAGATGCGGCTTTTCTTGTTTTTTCGGAAAGGACGGTAGATACGAATGAAACTGCAATATCTCGGAACCGCCGCGGCGGAAGGCTTTCCGGCGTTATTTTGTGAATGCGACACCTGCCGTCGTGCGCGCGAAGCAGGCGGCAAGAACCTGCGTATGCGCACGGGACTGCTCGTCAACGACACGGCACTCATCGATTTTCCGCCCGATGTGATGGCGATGATGCAGTACCGCGGCATTCGCTTTTCGGCGGTCAGGGACATCTTCGTCTCCCATTCTCACAGCGATCACCTCGACGTGGAGGATCTCGTCATGCGGCGCGGCCCCGTCTTTTGCGTCATCGAAAACGATCGTCCGATCCACGTGCATATGAACGCGATGTCCAAACAGCGTCTCGATGAATATATCCCCTATGAGCGCGAACCCTACGACGGCTATATGCGCATCACGGTCAACGAGTATTTCAAGACCTACGAAGCGGAGAACGGCGTGCGCTTCACGTTTTTGCCCGCCGATCATGCGCCGAAGGAGCAAGCGGGTTTCTACGTCATCGAGGACGGCGAAAAGACGGCGGTGTACGCCAATGACACCGGCTTCTTCCCCGAGGAGACGATGGCGTATTTGAAAACGCTGTCGATCGATTTTCTCAGCCTCGACTGCACCTACGGCCCGCGTGATCTCGATCGCGGACACATGGGCATCCCCGCCAACCGCCGCGTGGTCAAAGAACTGCGCGAAGCGGGTGCGCTCAAAGCGGATGCGACCATTGTCATTCATCACTTCACCCACAACTGCGGTCTGCTTCACGAGGAGCTCGAGCGCGAGGTGGAAAAGGACGGTTTCCTCGTGTCCTACGACGGCATGATCGTGGAACTGTAAACAATAAAAACCGCGGTAACGTCAAAGCGTTACCGCGGTTTTCACATGTTGCGGTTATGTGCGCGAGAGGCGCAACGGGAATTGCTCGGGAGGAGCGAGGGAGAACATCGGGGAAAACCCTTCCGACACGGACAGCACGAGCTGACCGTTCTCGAACGTGTGGGTGTAGTAATTCTCCGCGACCTTTTCCTCGGTTCCGAACAGGAGATACAGCTTGTCGCCGTCGACCTCGTAGGTGCCCTTGGCGCCCATGCGCATCAGCGATGCCACGATCTCGTCGATCATGTCGGCTTCGGTGATCTGCTGGGTGTCGTAATATTCCTGCACGGTCATTTCCTGTCCGCTTTGCGCGATGGCATAGGTCACGAGTGCGTCAATATGGGCTTCGATTTCGCGGCGCATGGCGGCTTCGTCGGGCGAGAAGCCGAGCGTGCCGTCCTCAAAAAACGTGAGGGTCAGATGCTGCGTGAAGTGTTCGATGCCGAAGGTCGGGAATTCAAATTGATAGGACCACGTGCCGGTGAGGGTGGTGTCCTCTTCGACGGTCGAGCCGCAGGCGGTCAAGCCGAGCAATACCGCGAGCGTCAGGCACGCGCACAACAAACGAAGGGTGATCGTTTTCATGAGACAGCCTCCTTTATTTCACCATGTACAGCACGCCGAGGGTATTCGGACCGCAGTGGGCGGTGATGGTGCAACCGGCGCAGGTTTCGTAGACGTTTTCAAACGGCAGAGTCGCTTTGACCAACTCCTTGACTTGCTCCACGTAGGCGGCGTCCATCGGGCTGTGGGTGATGAACACCTTGTCCAAACGGATGTCGGTGCGACCCGCCAGCTCTTCTTTGACGTAGTCTTCGAGCACCTTGTTGAGCGAACCGCGATACTTTTTGCCGACGCTCATCGAGCTGTCGCGGTTGTCCACGCGGATGCAGGGCTTCAGGCGGAGCAGATTGGCACCGAATTTTGCAAGCGCCGAGCAACGACCGCCCTTGTGCAAAAATTCCAGCGTATCCACCACAAAGGAGGAACAAACCGTTTCGCGGAGCACGGTCACCTGTGCGGCGACCTCTTCGGCGCTGAGCCCCTCGGCGATGCGCGCGGCGGCCTCCAGCACCAGATGTCCCGAGCCGGTCGACAAATTGCCGCTGTCGACGGCAAACACGCGTCCGTCAAATTCCATTGCGGCGAGACGGGCGTTTTGGTGAGACGACGAGATACCCGAACCGAGCGAGATGTGTACCACGTCGTAGCCTTCGTCCACAAACGGACGGAAAAACTCGATGTATTCCTGCACGTTGACGGCGGCGGTGCTCGGAAGCACGCGACGTTCGTCGTAGATGCGGATGATGTCCTCGGGCGACAGATCCACACCGTCTTGATACGTGTGGCCGTCGAGATTCACGTGCAACGGGTACAGATGTACCTTGGTCGCTTCGAGAAGTTCTTTGTTCAAATCACAGGTGCTGTCCGCACACAAAATGACCGGATTGCTCATGCAATCACCTCGCATTTCTATAATATAACGAGAGTATAGGGGAAGTATACCACAGCTTTTCCACACGCGCAAGCGAATTTCCACAAAGAAAGTGTAAACTTTTCGTGAGGGCTACCATATAGAAATGGGTAGACAATTTCTCTAAATTATGATAAAATGATATGGCGAATGTTGTGTAATTTTTAGAGTACGAGGTATGCAAGGCATGAATTTTAAGCGATGGAGCGTATGGATGGCGGCGATCCTGATGATCGTGACGGTGTTTGCGCCGCTCGGTCTCGTGCGCGTGTCGGCACAGGAGACGTTGCAAGAAGCGGTCACCACGAGCCAAACCACCGCCTCCGACGTGACGGCACTCCTCGGTGACATTGACGGCAACGGTGCGGTCGACACGTTTGATTCTCTGCGACTCTACGGCTATACCTCGGGCGCTCTCTTGCTTTCCATCGCGCAACAGCGCCGTGCGGATATCCATCCCGACGGCGTGGTGGATATGCGTGATGCCGCGGCATTGTACCGCGTGGTCTCCGGTGTCACGACCACCGTCACGACCTCCTCGACCTATCCCTCCACCACCGCCCCGACCACGGCGGCGACTGCCGTTAAGGGGATCGACGTATCCTATGCGCAGGGAGTGATCAGCTGGCAGGAGGTCAAAGAGACGGAGGTGTCCTTTGCGATCCTGCGGTGCGGTTACGGCGATGACGAGCCGGGACAGCAGGATACCCGCTGGGACGAAAACGCCGCCGCTTGTGAGGAGCTCGGCATCCCCTACGGTGCCTATTTCTTCTGCTACGCCCGCAACGCCGAAGAGGCGGCGCGCGAAGCGGCGCATGCCCTGCGTCTGTTGCAGGGCAAAAACCTGACCTTGCCCGTGTTCCTTGATATGGAATACAGCAACTGGCAAGGGAATCTCACCCCGTCGCAATACGCCGAGGTCGCCACCGTGTTTTGTGAGACGGTCGGTGCCGCAGGGTATAAAGTCGGTGTCTATTCCAACCTTGATTGGTGGAGCAACCGCTTGACCGATCCGTGCTTTGACCGATGGTATCGCTGGGTGGCGCAGTACAACGACGAGTGCGAATACCAAGGCACGTTCCACTTGTGGCAATACGCCGACAACGGCGCGGTCGACGGCATCGATCACCCGGTGGATATGAATGAATGTTATATAGACCTATCTTTATTGAGATAAGAGCAAAGGAGTCGAGAACGATGAACGGGATCTTTCCCGCCAAATTGAAGAGTCGTTTTCGTAACATGGTGTGCATCCTGCTTTCGCTGGTGCTGACCGTGAGCGTTGCTGTGCCCGTTATGCCCGTAGCGGCGTTGACGATAGGCGATATCAACAACGACGGTCAGATCAATATGATGGATTCGGCGCTGTTGTTTGCCCATGTGTCTGGTGCGCGCATTTTGGCGGAGGATAAGCTCCCTGCCTGCGACATCAACGGCAACGGCACGGTGGATATGATGGATGCGCTGTTCCTGTTCAGCGTCGCGTCGGGTCAGCGAGATTTCCCCACCACCACGACGACAACCACCACGACCACCACGACCACTACGACAACTACTACGACCACTACGACGACCACTACGACGACCACTACAACAACTACGACCACTACAACAACTACCACGACTACCACGACCATCCCCACCACGACCACCACCAAGGTCGGTCTGACCCCCGTGGATCCGAACAACTATTACGGTCGTCAGCTGCTCGTCGCTCTCAGCGACTCGAAGTTCGTCAATGCGTATGACTATCTCGATGAGCAGTTCAAGTCGCTGAGCACCAACATTACGATGTATCAGTTCGGCTTGACGTTGCCGCAGTTTGAAAAGGTACTGCGTTATTATCATCTGGATCACCCCGAGGTGTTCTGGATGACCCTGTCCTACAACTATCGCTACTACACGCTCAACAACAAGGAGCACATCTACGATTTCACCCAGGCCTACGAATTTTCCGCCTCGCAGATCGGCACCTATCAGGCACAGCTGGAGGCGCGAGCCGACCAGCTGCTGGAAGGCATCACCGATGCGATGCCGCCCGCCGAGCGCGAACGGATCGTGCACGATCGGTTGGTGCTGGCGGCAAACTACGACACGACGAAAGTCGCCAAAAACACCCACAACCTGCTCGGTGTGATGCTCAGCGGCACCGGTGTGTGTGAGAGCTACGCGCGCTCGTTCCAGTACTTGATGTACCGTTGCGGCATCCGCACGGTGATCGATGCGGGCACGGTCAGCGCAGGCGAATACCATATGTGGAACGAAGTGGAGCTCGGAAACGAATGGTATGTGGTCGACGTGACGTGGGATGATCCGGTGTTCACCCCGGCGATGCCCGAGTACATCGGCTATTCCTACTACAACATCACGACCGAACGCCTCAGAGCCAGCCACACCGCCAAACCCACCTACAGTCACTTTGACGCCGCTTATCAAATTTCCTATCCCGTGCCGACCTGCACCGCCACGTCGGAGAACTATGAGATGTCCAAGGCAGTCACCGTCACGTCGTTTGACGTAGCGGTCATGGCGCCGGCGGTCGCGGAGAGTATTTTGAAGGAAGAGGTGGTCGTGTTCCGTCCGACAGGCGGCTACACGCTCGCAAAACTGGAGAGCGATCTGCGCAATGCGCAAAAGCATTGGGAGTTGATCGACGCGGTCAACCTTTTGCTCCCGAGTGATAGGCGCCTCACCGAACCGATGTATGTGCTCAACATTAACGAGACTTATGGGCTGTTGAGCGTGTATTTGCGCAATAAATCCTAAAATGGATTCAAAAACCTCTTGCGCAATGGCAGAGAATTCGGTATAATGAATGTGATCAGGATCGATCTTCGGATCGATACCATATAAAGGAGTGATTTACAATGAAACAGTCTACGAAGCGTTTCATGGCATTCGTGATGTCGACGGTGTTGTTGGTCTCCTGCCTGTTCTCGATCTCGATGGCGTCCCTGACGGCATCGGCGGCGAGTCTGGCGGATGTCAACGACGACGGTCAAGTTAACATGATGGACTCGGCACTGCTGTTTGCGCACGTGTCCGGTTCTCGTCTGCTGACCGATGACCAGCTTGCCGTGTGCGACATCAACGGCAACGGTACGGTCGATATGATGGACTCGCTGCAGTTGTTCAAGGTGGCGTCCGGTCAGGGCACCCTGCCGACTCAGCCCACCACCACGACCACGACCACGACCACCACGACCACCGAACCCACGACCACCACGACGGCTCCCACCCCCGATGAGCCGGTGTTCGACGGCTTGAACTTCCTCAAAGAAGAGTACATCGCTGAGGGTGCGAACAACATCACCATCAACGAGGACGGCACCTGGACCGTGAGCGGCGACTTCGCCCTTGCGCCCAACGTGACCTTCGACTACTCGGAGTATCCCTACATCGTGCAAAAGTTCTCGAACACCGCTGAGATGAGCATCACGGTCCTCGACCGTGACCCGAACGGCGCCTACGGTGATCACTGGATCAACCTGTACAGCAACTGGGCGGGTCCCGACTACTTCCCGGCGGCTGACCACGATCGTTGCGACAGCCTGAAGGGCATCTACGATTGGTGCATCGCGAACGCGGGTTGGGCACAGCAAGGTAACCGCGCGACCATTCGTGCGATCTATGTGTCGTTCAACGGCAGCGGCTCGGCGACCTTCGAGGCGCTCGGCATGGTCAAGACGGTTCCCGTCACGACCACCACGTCCACCACGACCACCACGACCACCACGACG
>JAFQFZ010000066.1 GCA_017398425.1 Clostridia bacterium
ATAACGGACGCTGACGCGTAGGGCACCTCATCAGTCTCGCCTGCGGCTCGACAGCTTCCCCTCAAGGGGAAGCCTTGTTCGCCTGTTTACAGGTTGCAGTGCAACACATGCGGTTGGCAAACCGTTCCATGCGCTTACAAGCGCGGCCTGTAACGACCCCTTATAGGGGCAGTGCAAACCACCAGCTAAGCTGGGGGTTTTGATTTATCTCCATTTACTTTCCGACGCAGAAGCGGTGGAATACTTCCGATACGACCGTGTCGCTGACGCGTTCGCCCGTCAGTTCCAACACCGCAGCGATCGCCTCGTCGATGCAGACGGCGGCGGCATCCTCGGCAAGACCCGAGCTGAGCGCGTTCATCGCCGCTTCGATGCTGTCCAGACAGCGTGCGGCGCCGAGCCGCTGGCGCTCGTTGGCAAGGAGCGCTTCGTCGCCCGTCAGAGCGGCAACGCCCGTGACCTGTTCGACGGCGGCGGTGAGTTCTTCAAGTCCCCGACCGTGCTTGGCGGAGAGGGTGACTTTGGGAAGGGCGCTCGTTACCAGCGCCTCGGGAACGGCGTCAAACAGATCGCTTTTGTTGATGATGAGAACCGCCGTTTTGTCGGCAAGGGAGGAGAGGAGCGCCTCGTCTTCGCTGTCGAGCGGACGCGAGCCGTCGAACACGGCCAGCACAAGGGACGCGGTGTCCATGCGCTCGCGCGCTTTTTGCACGCCGATCGCCTCGACGGTGTCGGCGGTGTCGTGCAATCCCGCCGTGTCGGACAGCCGCAGTTTCACGTCTCCGAGCAACACGGTTTCCTCCACCACGTCGCGCGTGGTACCGGCGATGTCGGTGACGATACTGCGTTCGCATCCGGCGAGCAGGTTCATCAAGGTGGATTTGCCGACGTTCGGCGCGCCGACGATGGCGGTGTCGACACCGTCGCGCAGGATGCGTCCCGCATCGGCGGTGGACAGAAGTGCGCGAAGCGTTGCGGCGCTTTGTGCGAGCGTCGCCGTCAGTTCCTCGGTGGGAAGCGGCGGCACGTCGTCATCGGGATAGTCGATGAACGCCGCGATTTGGGCGGCGATGGACACGAGAGACTCGCGCACCGCCGTCAGGCGGCGAAACAGCGCACCCTCGCGGGCGGCGAGCGCGGACTTGGCGGCAAGCTTGCCTTCGGCGGCGATGAGATCCATCACCGCTTCCGCGCCGCTGAGATCCATTTTGCCGCTGAGAAACGCGCGGCGCGTGAACTCGCCGCTTTCGGCAGGACGCGCACCGTTTTGAAGCACCGCGCGCAACACGCGGCGCAGGATATAGGTGCCGCCGTGGCACGAAAGCTCGACGGTGTCTTCGCCCGTGTAGCTGTGCGGTGCGCGAAAGACGAGCGCCACACAATCGTCGATGTCGCCCTCCGCGTCAAATACGTGACCGTAGGCGGCACGGTAGCCCTCAAGCTCCGTCAGGTGCTTTTGCCCTGTGGCACGAAACACACGGTCGCACACGGCGATCGCGTCGGGACCCGACACGCGCACGACCCCGAGTCCCGCAGGGGACAGCGGTGTGGCAACGGCGGCAATGGTGGCGGACATACGATCTCTCCTTTGCGGTTAGTCTTCGATGGAGGCGGTCGCCGCCGCGTTGAGCGACAGATCCGCCGTGTGACCGGCGATAAATTCATAGTAGCCTTGCGCGCCGATCATGGCGGCGTTGTCACCGCACAGCGACAGCGGCGGCATATACAAGCGATAGCCTTCCTTGTCACACGCCGCCTGCAGTTGACGGCGAAGCTCGGAGTTGGCGGACACGCCGCCCGCCATCACGATCTGCGTCATGCCGCTTTCCTTGGCGGCGGCGATGGTTTTCTCCACCAAAATGTCCGCCACGGTGAAACGAAGCGACGCGCACAGATCCTCGATATTGACATCGAGTCCTTTTTGCTTGGCGTTGTGAAGCTGATTGAGCACCGCCGTCTTGAGTCCCGAAAAACTGAAGTCAAAGGGCGAACCCTCCACCTTCGGATGCGGCAGAGCAAACGCATGGGGGTCGCCGCCCTCGGCGCGCTTGTCGAGCGCGATGCCGCCGGGATAGGGCATGCCCATCGCGCGGGCGGCTTTGTCAAAGCATTCACCCGCCGCGTCGTCGCGCGTGCGGCCGAGAATGCGAAACGTCGTGTAATCCTCGCAGTGCACCAGATGCGTGTGACCGCCCGACACCACCAGACACAAAAACGGCGGTTTCAAATCGGGGTGGGCGAGGTAGTTCGACGCGATGTGTCCGCGCAGATGATGCACGGGAACGAGCGGCTTGCCGCTCGAAAACGCGAGACCTTTGGCAAAGTTGACACCGACGAGCAACGCGCCGATCAACCCGGGGTACGCGGTGACGGCGACGGCATCGATGTCTTGAAGCGTGACATTTGCCTGCGACAGCGCTTCTTTTGTGACACCCGAAATCGCTTCCGCGTGACGGCGCGAGGCGATCTCCGGCACCACGCCGCCGTACAACCGATGCTCCTCCACTTGGGTGGCGACGATGCTCGACAGCACGGTGCGACCGTCTTCGATGACGGCGGCGGCGGTCTCGTCGCAGGAGGATTCGATGGCAAGAATCTTCATGGGGGGTTCAGTCTCCTTTCGCCCGATACCACGAATAGATCGCGGCATCCTCGGTCGGATGGGAATAAAAGCCGGGACGGATCCCGTCTTTGACAAAGCCTTCGCTTTCGTACAAGCGGATGGCGGGTTCGTTGGATACGCGCACCTCCAAAGTGATGCGGTAGAGGTCGTGCTCTTCGGCGTACAACTTTGCGTTTAATAGCAGCGCGTGCGCCACACCGCGACGGCGACAGCTCTCCGTGACGGCGACGTTCGTGATGCTCATCTCGTCGGCAACGACGTGCGCCCCGAGATACCCCATCACCTTGCCGTTTTGCTCGGCAACCAAGAAGTGAGCACAGGGATTGTCGAGCTCTTCGCGCAGACCTTGTTCGCTCCACGGATCGGCAAAGCACTCGCGCTCGAGCGCGGCAAGCGCCTCGATGTGGTCGGCGGTCATCGGTCCGACGGCAAACGCCGCGCCCACCCATTGCAGGATCGCCTTGTGGAGCTGATCGCGCGTCATGCGGTAGTCAACAAGCGACAATCCGAACGGATCGGGGATGCCCTTGCCGAGCACCAGCACCTTGTCGGGATCGACGTCAAACAGCGAGGTGACCGCCACCTTGTGCGCGGGGGTCATCACGCCGATCTCATCCGCCCAGGCGACCAGCTCGGCGGTGATCATCTGCGATTTGTGAAACGAGAGATCGATGCCGATCTCCTTCATCGCGAGCACCGCGAGCACCGAGGCGGCTTCGCCCGTCACCGACAGACCGGCACTTTGCACCTCGTCGCCGGGGTGTTGAAATCGTTCCACAAGAGCTTTCGCCATCGGACTGCGGCAGGTGTTGCCCGTGCATACCACCAAGCGTTTCATGCGTGACACTTCCTTTATACAATAACAGATGCTCTCAGTATAGCACACCTTCCTTGCAATTTCAATTCTTCCTTTGGAAATGCTTGTAATTGACGCGAAAACGTGCTATGATAAACGCAGAATGTATTCCAAATTCCGCCGCGTTTGCGGCAAGAAAAGAGAGGCGTTTCTCATGGCGTATTTGACCGATATCGAAATTGCTCAACAAGCGACTCCCCTGCCCATCAAAGAGGTGGCGGCGAAGCTCGGACTCACCGAAAACGATCTGATTCCTTACGGACACGATAAGGCGAAGGTGTGCATGGCGGTGCGCGACCGTTTGAAGGATCGTCCCGACGGCAAGCTCATCCTCGTGACCGCGATCTCCCCGACTCCCGCGGGCGAAGGCAAAACGACCACCACCGTCGGTCTCGGCGATGCGCTCAACCGCATGGGCAAGAACGTCGTGTTGGCGCTTCGCGAACCGTCGCTCGGTCCCGTGTTCGGCATCAAGGGCGGTGCCGCGGGCGGCGGCTGGGCGCAGGTCATCCCGATGGAGGACATCAACCTCCACTTCACGGGGGATATGCACGCCATCGGTGCGGCGAACAACCTGCTCGCCGCGATGCTCGACAACCACATCCACCACGGCAACGCGTTGAACATCGACGTGCGCCGCATTACCTGGAAGCGTTGCGTCGACATGAACGACCGTCAGCTCCGTCAAATCACCGACGGTCTGGGCGGTCCGCTCAACGGCGTGCCGCGTGAGGACGGCTACGACATCACCGTCGCGTCGGAGATCATGGCGGTGCTGTGCCTTGCGAACGATATGCAGGATCTGAAAGAGCGTTTGGCGTCCATCGTCGTCGCCTACGACCGTGACGGTCAACCCGTCACCGCCGGTATGCTCAAGGCGCAGGGCGCGATGGCGGCTCTGCTCAAGGATGCCATCCAACCCAACCTCGTGCAAACGCTCGAGCATACGCCGGCATTTGTGCACGGCGGTCCGTTTGCGAACATCGCCCACGGTTGCAACAGCGTGACGGCGACGCGCATGGCGTTGAAACTCGGTGACTACGTCGTGACGGAGGCGGGCTTCGGTGCCGACCTCGGCGCGGAAAAATTCTTCAATATCAAGTGCCGCAAGGCGGGACTCAAGCCGGCGGCGGCGGTCATCGTCGCGACGGTGCGTGCGCTCAAGTCGCACGGCGGTGTGCAAAAGGCGCAACTGGGCGAGGAAAACCTGGAAGCGCTCGAGCGCGGTATCCCGAACCTGTTGAAGCACATTGAAAATATTGCCGAAAACTTCGGCATTCCCTCGGTCGTGGCGATCAACCGCTTCCCGACCGATACCGAAGCGGAGCTTGAGTTGGTGCGTGCGAAGTGCCAAGAGCTCGGTGTCAACGTGGCACTTTCCGAAGTGTGGGGCAAGGGCGGCGAAGGCGGCATCGAGCTCGCCGAAGAAGTGCTGGCGCTCTGCGAGAAGCCGTCCGAACTGAAATTGACCTACGACCTCTCCGATCCGCTCGAGGAAAAGATCCGCAAGATCGTGCGTACCGTCTACGGCGGCAACGACGTGCAGTTCCTCCCCGCGGCCAAGAAGGAGCTCGATCGCTTGGCGGCGCTCGGCTACGGCGAGCTTCCCGTCTGCATGGCGAAGACGCAGTATTCTTTCTCCGACGACGCGACCAAGCTCTGCCGTCCGACCGGCTTTGATGTTACCGTGCGCGGTGTGAAGCTGTCGGCGGGTGCCGGCTTTGTGGTCGTGCTGACGGGCAGCATCATGACGATGCCCGGTCTGCCGAAGGTCCCCGCGGCGGAAGCGATCGACGTGGACGAGAACGGCAAGATCGTCGGTTTGTTCTGATTTTTTGAAAGTATGCAAAGGAGGTGCGGCGATGGATTCAAACGCACTGCGTGAGCGCTACGTTTGCCACACGCTCACCCATGATCTGTTGCGCGACCCCGCACCGTTCTACGACGCGTTCGAGGAAAGCGAGGACGCGATGGTCAGCTATTTCACGGGACTCTGGGAGACGCTGTGCCGCGAGACGGGCGAGGCGCTTGAGCGCCATCCGTTTTTCCCCGATGTCGTGCCGTACGTGCTGGAAGATACGCCCGAAGGATTTTGTGCTTTGGTGACGTTTTCTCTGCCGCGCACGGCGGACGCGTCGCCCGTGATGGGCGTTGTCGTGTTCGGCTCCGCAATGGATCCGCGCGTGTTTGCGGCGTTGCCGACCGCACTCCCCGGCGGCGAGACGCTCAAGATCGTCGAGTGCCGCGAAGGCGGTACCGTCGACGTGACGGTACTCTACCAAGGGTGCGACAACGGATTGCAGTTATTCGATCCGCCCGCTCCGCAAAAGCGCGACGAAGCGAAACCGCTCAGTGAGGATCGCCGCGAACCGGCAGTGGTCGATGCGGTGGTCTGTTGGTGTATGGAACACGACTGAGAGGGAGTTTCCTATATGCGGAATACGATATTGATGGACCTCGACGGCACGCTGTTGCCGTTTGAGCAGGATGAATTTATCAAGCGGTATTTTCACGAATTGTGCAAGCAACTGCCCGAGTACGATACGTCGGCGGTGGTCAAAGCGGTGTGGAAAGGCACCGAAGCGATGATCCGCAACGACGGCACGGTCCTCAATCGGGAGCGATTTTGGGCGATGTTTGCCGATTGCCTCGGCGAGGAGATTCGGCAAAAAGAGGCGATCCTCGACACCTTCTACACGGAAGAGTTCGATCGCGTCCGCGCGGCGCTGAAAAAGCCGAGTTGTGCGAGGGAGATCGTCGACACGCTTCGCGCCAAGGGCTACACCGTGGTGCTTGCTACCAACCCGATCTTTCCCGCCGTTGCCGTAAAAACGCGTCTGTCGTGGGCGGGACTGCGCATGGAGGATTTTGCGCTGGTCACCCACTACGAGAACAGTCGGTTTTGCAAACCGAACCTTCGCTATTACGAAGAGATTTTGCAAACGATCGGCAAAACGGCCGAGGAGTGTTACATGATCGGCAACAGTGTCCATGAGGATCTCGTTGCCGAACAGCTCGGTCTTCGCGTGTATTTTGTCGACGAATTTGCCGAGAATCCGCACGACCTGCCGACGGAAGGGTATGAGCGCGGTACGCTCGAGGATTTTGCGGCGTTTGTGCGCGCGTTGCCGTCGGTGAATGAGGAGGGAACAGTATGAAACGGGTATGTGTGATCGCGCTGATGGTGTGTCTGCTGTGCGGCTTGGTGCCGACGGTGCAGGCGGCGTCCGAGGCGGTGACGCTGGCGGCGTTTTCGTTCGGCAACGACGGCGCTGTTGCCGAAGAAGGCATCAAGGACAACGGCTACGGCGATAAGGATACCGGCTACCTCGCGACCGAGGGAAGCGGGTTGCTGTTCGCGTCGGTGGACGGCGCGCACGCGCGCAAGCTCGAGTGGTCGAAGGACGATTACAGCGGTCTCGGGATGCAACCCGTGATGAGCGGCGGCGCGAAGAACCCGTGGGGTGAGTGCGCGTATATCGATGTCAAGGTCAGCACGCTCGGCTTTGAAAACATCACGTTCTCGGCAAAGCTCGGCGGCACCAACAAAGGTCCGCGCGATTTCAAATTGCAATACAGCACCGACGGTCTGACCTTCATGGATGTCGGCGCGACCTATACCATCAAGGATAACAAGGAACTGGAGTCGGCGTTTGACAACGTCGCGCTCCCGTCCGATGCCGCCAACGCCAAGGTGCTCTATATCCGCATGGCGGTCGCCTCCAACACGACTGTGAACGGCGGCGTCGGTCCCAAGGGTACCACAAGCGGCGAGACCGCCGTCAACGATGTGATCGTTTGCGGCACGGGCGACGCCTCCGCACTCCCGACGGTGGAGCCGGGCGCGGCGGAGACCGACACCCCCGACGCGGGAGAGACACCGCCCTCTGCGGACGGCGGAGATATGACCCTCCTCTGGGTCGGCATCGGCGGTGCGGCACTGGCGCTCGCGGCGGTGCTTGCGGTGGTGCTTCTCCGCAAAAAGAAATCGAAAAAGACGGATGAATAAAAAAGATCGGTTGCCAAAAGGCAACCGATCTTTTTTTTACAGTTTTACGATCTTCGCGCGGAGCATTTGACAGCCGTGCGCCGGGAGAGTGACGCGGTAGATGTCCGTGAACACGCCGAGATCCTTTTGCTCCCACAGGTCAAAGAGCTGCAGACCGTAGCCCGTTTCGGGAAGGCCCATGTCGACGAATTGCGCCGAACCGCTGCACGTGTCGTCGTACATATTGAAGAAACCGAGCGCATAGTCGCCGTTTTGAAGCGGCTTGAACATGCGGATGACCGTCTCGGGCACGTCGTCCCATTCCTTCGAGAAATAGGGGGTGCGGCACTCCGCCTCCTGATTGATGGCGAGGATGTCGCGGTTCATCAGGATCGCTTTGGTCTCGTCGGTCATGTTGCGGATGTCACAGCCGATCATGAGCGGCGAGTTCATCATCGCCCACAGCGAGAAGTGCGTCTTGTATTCTTCGGTCGTGCAACCGCCGTTGACGGCGATGGTGCTGTTGTGGCTTTTGCCGTACATACCGACCACCAGCATGTCGAGGTCGTTGAAGCAATACGGTGCGGCGTAGTGTTCGAGGGGCATCTGCGACACGGCGATATCCTTGATGGACTGCCAGCTGTCGGTGATGTCACTGCCCGAGCGGTAGGTCTGCGCACCGCAGGCGCGGATCCAATCGAGGGTGTTGTCGTGTCCCCAGTTGCACGCGGCAAAGAGAATGTCGCGACCGCAGGTGCGAAGCGCCATCGCCATGCGGCGGTAGAGCGTCGGGCCGTCGACGTGCTTGGGCTTGTTGCAGTAGTCGTATTTGAGGTAATCGACGCCCCATTCGGCGAAGGTCTCGGCGTCGATGAATTCGTGTCCGAAGCTTCCCGGATAATCCGCGCAGGTGCGCGTGCCGACGCAGGAATACATGCCGAACTTCAAGCCCTTGCTGTGGATGTAGTCGGCGAGGGCTTTCATGCCTCCGGGGAACTTTTCGGGGTCGGGCGCGAGGCGTCCGTTTTCGTCGCGTTGACGCAAGCTCCAACAATCGTCAATGACGATGTATTCGTAGCCGGCATCCTTGAGACCGCTTTCGACCATCGCGTCGGCGGCTTCTTTGATCAGGTTTTCGTCGATGGCATGGCTGAAGGTGTTCCACGAGTTCCAGCCAAGCGGCGGTTTGGCGGCAATAGCCATAGGGGTTCACGCATCCTTTACTGTTTGGGTACTTTCGGAAACAGCGCACAAATGCCCGTTTCCTTCAAATAAGCGATGTATTTTTCGATCTCCTCGCGGGTGGTGTTGGCGTACCACGCCAGACAATCGATGCAGAAAAACTCCGTCGCCGCGCGGGAGATCATTTTCTTGTGGATGAGGATGTCGTCGAGCTTGAGAGCCGCGCCGCATCGTTTGCAAACGGGCGCGTTGCTCATAACTTGACGACCTTGGCGCGCACCATCAGGCAACCGTGCGCGGGGAGTGCGGCGCTGTATTTGCAGGTGTGCACACCGAGGTCCTTTTGCTCCCACAGATCATAGAGCTGCAGACCGTAGCCGCGGGTGGGCAGACCCATGTCCGAGAACTGGATATGAGTACCGTTGTCGCCGTCGCAGAAGTTGAAGAAACCGATGGCGTAGTCGCCGTTTTCCAGCGGTTTGAACATCGTCACCGCCGTGTCGGCTCCTTCGCTCCACTCTTTGAGAACGGTCGGAGTACGCGCTTCGACGTCCTGGTTAATGGCGAGGATGTCGCGATTCATCAGGATCGCTTTCGTGTCATCGTTCATCGAACGGATGTCGCAACCGATCATGAGCGGCGAGTTCATCATCGCCCACAGCGAGAAGTGCGTCTTGTATTCTTCGGTCGTGCAACCGCCTCTGGCGATCCAGCTGTTGTGGCTCTTGCCGTACATGCCGACGATCAGCATGTCCATATCGTTGAAGCAGTAGGGGCCGGCAAACTTCTGCTTTTCCATCTGCGACACGGCGATGTCCTTGATGGATTGCCAGCTGTCGACGATGTCGCCGGTCGAGCGGTACATATGCGCGCCCGTCGAGCGGATCCAGTCGACGGTGTTGTCGTTGCCCCAGTTGCACGCGGACAGCAAAATGTCGCGGCCGCTGTTGCGAAGCGCCATCGCCATGCGGCGGTAGAGCGTCGGACCGTCTGCCGAACGCGGTTTGAAGCAGTAGTCGTATTTCAAGTAGTCAACGCCCCACTCGGCAAACGTCTCGGCATCGACAAACTCGTAGTCGAAGCTGCCGGGATAATCGGCGCAAGTGCGCGTGCCGACGCAGGAATACATACCGAATTTCAAGCCCTTGCTGTGGATATAGTCGGCAAGCGCTTTCATGCCGTTCGGGAATTTTTCGGGATCGGCAACAAGGCGACCGTTTTCGTCGCGTTGACGGCAGCTCCAGCAATCGTCAATGACGATGTATTCGTAGCCGGCGTCCTTGAGGCCGCTTTCGACCATCGCGTCGGCGGCTTCTTTGATGAGGGTTTCGTTGATGTCGTGACTGAACGTGTTCCAGGAGTTCCACCCAAGGGGCGGCTTTGCGGCCATAGCCATAGTATGATCCCTACCTTTGTATTATATAGTATAGTAAATATACTGCCTATATTGTAATCAATAGACAGCGGTGCTGTCAACCTCTTTTTCAAAAATGCAAATTGACAAGAGACGGTCGGTGGAGTATACTGAGTGACGCTGTGTGCGTTTCGGCATATAGTATAAGGAAGAGAGGCGGTGAAGCGGATGGTCGCGAACGGAAGAACGGCGGTGCTCGGGCGTTTGGCGGTGTTGGCGGCGGCGCTGATTTGGGGTGCGTCGTTTGTCGGCATGAAGGAATTGACGGCGGTGATGCCCGTGCAGTATGTACTCGCGATCCGTTTCACGTTGTCGGCGGCGGTGATGAGCTTGGCGCTTTTGCCGCGCCTGAAACGCCTGACGCGATCCACGGTGTGGCGCGGACTTTGCATCGGCGCGTTTTTGTATGCGGCGTATGCGTTTCAGACCTACGGCGTTTCGCTGACAACTCCCGGCAAAAACGCGTTCCTGACGGCGATCTATTGCGTGCTCGTGCCGTTTTTGTATTGGCTGGTGGATCGCGTGCGTCCCGATCGATTCAACCTGATCGCCGCGGTGGCGGCAGTCATCGGCATCGGTATGGTATCGCTCGACGGTGACCTGTCGCTCGGACTCGGTGACGGTCTGACGCTCGTCGGCGGTGTGTTCTTCGCGGCGCACATGGTGGCGATCGCGAAATTGTCGCGCGGACGCGACGCTCTGCTCATCACGCTGTTTCAATTCGTCGGCACCGCTGTTTGTGCGTGGGTGGGAGCGCTTCTCTTTGAAGAAGCACCGCCTCTTGCGGTGTTCACGCCGGAGATCGTCGGCGTGATGGCGTATCTGGTGTTGTGCGCGACCTGCCTGACGCTCACGTTCCAAACCTACGGACAACAGCATACCCCGCCTTCGGCGGCGGCGATCTTGCTGTCGCTCGAATCGGTGTTCGGTGTGATCGTGTCGGTGATCGCGGGCGAACGTCCGTCTCCGATCGTTTACGGCGGCTTTGCCGTGATCTTTCTCGCCGTGCTGATCTCGGAGACGAAGCTGTCTTTTCTGCGCCGCAAACGGCGATAAACCGTCTGTTTGATACCATATATAGTACCGAAAATCCTGCCTGTCCACAACCGAAAAATTTTTTAAAAAAACTTCAAAAAAGGTGTTGACATTTGAGGTAAGGCATGGTATTATATCGAAGCTGTCTCGCGAGAGACGGCGCAGGTCTTTGAAAATTAAACAATACAGCAAAAGAAACGAAACAAACCAACCCGTTAATTTATGGTAGCAGGGCCAAGCCTGCCGAGCGGAAGAGAG
>JAFQFZ010000008.1 GCA_017398425.1 Clostridia bacterium
ATTGGTTGTTGAACTGGATGGCGGCGGGCATTATACGGAGTCGCAACAAATCGCAGATAACGAGCGCAGTTATCAGCTTGAAAACATGGGTTTGACCGTTTTGCGTTTTTGCAACACTGACGTGGAATATCGTTTTCGAGATGTGTGCGAACAAATCGATGTGGTGGTAAAAAATTCTCTCCCTCAGTCGGCTTCGCCGACAGCTCCCTCATCAGAGGGAGCCAAGTAAGCCCATCCCCAAGAAAGGAGCACAGCGATGCTTGCACCGAAAGGATATCGTCAGGTGATCGACAGCCGTGCCTACACGGCGGCACAGAGAGTCGCGTCCAAACGCGACGGACTGCTTCGCTTCACGTTTCCGATGCTCCTCTTGTCGGCGGCGGGCGTGTGCGGTGCGGCGGCGTTGACCTTCGGACAATGGCATCGCGTGTGGTACGTGGTGACGGCGGCTTGCCTGCTGGTGGTCGCCGCATGGAATGCGGTGCTGTGGTTGTCGGTGTTGCCGCGTGCGGTGATGCGCCGCGCCCAAAAAGACTACAAAACCTACGACCGCCTTTCCAATCCCGTCGACGTGACCTTTTCTTCGGATGAACTGACGCTCACAAGCGCCGTGATGACGCGGCGCGTGGAATATGCGAAGACGCGTCTGTGCATCGAAACACCGCTTCGCTTCGTTCTCGTGACCGACGACGGGGTGAGGGTGATCCTCGAAAAAGCGTGCTTTGCCGAGGAGACGACCGTCTCGTTTTTGCGTGAGGTGTTCGCGCGGCGATATGTAAAGGAGCGTCGGGGATGAACGAGATCGTATTGTCGACGCGCTGTCTGCGCGAAGAATATATGGACTTTGCCGTCAAACGGCAAAAGAGCTCGCTTTCGGCACCGATCGTCGGTGTGGCGGCGGTGACGCTCGGCGCGGTGATCGCCGCGGCGGACGGTACCATCGGGCAAGGAGCGCTTCTTTTGTTATTTGTCGGCGTGTTGCTTTTGTTGTTTCGACCGCTCATTCGCCCGCTGGTGGTGAAGGGGCAGGCCGCAAGACGGTACGACGCGAGTGACTTTTTGCGTTCGGCGTTGTCGCTTCGCGTGACCGAAGATACGTTGCACCTGAAGGCGGCGGGTGTTGAAGCGGCGTTGCCGCTTTGCGCTCTCACCGCGGTGGTACAGACCCCGACGGTGCTGGGACTTTGTTTTGCCGAGGAACTTACCGTGTGCGTGCCGATGCGCGCGTTCTCCGAGGAGGAGCGGCGGTGGCTCACGGCGCTACTTTCAAAGTATAAGGATGAAAAAACCATATGACGGAACACGATTGGTATGATGAGCTCGACGACATGGACGACGAGCTTGAAGACGAGTTTGACGAGGACTTTGACGAGGACGACGAAGAAACCGCCGAGAACCCCGATGAGTACGATGGGGAAGAGACGGCGTTTCACGAACCCGTCCCCGTCGATATGACAAAGGAAGAATACATCGCGTACAGCATGGCCGTAGCACGGCGGTTCGGCGTGTTGCGCATGCAGAAGATGTCGATGATCATGTTCGTGGTCTACGCCGTCATCATCGGCGGTTCGCTGATCACGTATTATGCGGAAACCGGGATCTGGGACTGGATGATGCTGGTATTGCTCGGGATCACGCTCCTGTCTTCGGCGGTGATTTTCACCATTGTGCCGTGGCGTGTGAAAAAAACCGCGACCGCAAGCTATGAGGCCGGCAACGTCGACGGCTACTACGGCGAGCTGACCGTTTCGGCGCACGAGATCGTCAAGACGAGCGGCGACGGCGAACTGCGGATCCCCCTGAACGAAAGCACGATGTATCTGGAGGACAGCGGTTTCATGGCGTTCACGACGCAAGGCATGATGCGCGGCATCGTGCTTCCGGCGCGGTGTGTCACGCCGTCTCTGGCGGCGGCGATCCGCAAAGCGGTATTCGGCGGACAGTCGCGTATGCGGCGCATCGTGGTGCATCGGATGCAACCGCTCGCCGTCGAGCCGATCGCCGTGAGGGAATCCGCTCCGAAGCCCGAAACGTTCCAAACCGTGCGCGTGCGGTATGAGAACGAGGAGATCCAAAAGATGCTCGTGGACACGGGCTGGAAACAATATGTACAATCGTTGCCCATCATCGTGACACTCGGCATCATGCTCGGCACGATCATGGCGATGATGGAAGAAAATCTGCCGGCGTTTTTTGTGTGGTCGCTGGGAACGGTGCTGGTGATGTTCCTGCTTTCCACCCTGACCACCCGCGCAAAGGCAAAGCGTGCCGCCGTACTTCCGCAAGCGGGATTGACGGTGGAACTCAACGAATACGGTGTGGTGCTCGTGCAACACGCGAGCGAACTGACCGCCGAAAACCGCATTCTCACGCGGTGGAGCAGTCTGACCCGTGCGGTGGAACGTCGCGATTGCGTGGACATCACCTCCGAGGGACGCTTGATCCGCATTCCCAAACGCTGCATCCTCGATCTCGATGAATTTCGCAACATTGTGGATGCGCACTATCCGCCGAAATCGGAATCTCACCTTTGATAAGGAGTTGTAACTATGGACGAACAGACGTTGCATAACGCGCAGGACGAGCGCGTGTTGAGCGTGGATCTGGAAAAGGAAATGAAAAAATCCTTTCTCGAATATTCCATGTCGGTCATCGTGGCGCGTGCGCTTCCCGACGTGCGTGACGGTCTCAAGCCCGTTCATCGCCGTATTCTGTACACGATGCACGAAAATAATCTGACCCCCGACCGTGCCTACCGCAAGTGCGCGGACACCGTCGGCGCGGTGCTCGGTCGTTATCATCCGCACGGTGACGCGTCGGTCTACGACGCGATGGTGCGTATGGCGCAGGATTTCTCGCTTCGCTATCCGTTGGTGGACGGTCACGGCAACTTCGGTTCGATCGACGGTCACCCCGCCGCCGCCTATCGTTACACCGAGGCGCGCATGAATAAGATGTCGTTGGATATGCTCACCGACATCGAAAAGGAAACCGTCGATTTCGCCCCGAACTACGACGATCGTTTGAAAGAGCCCGTGGTGTTGCCGTCGCGCTTCCCGAACCTGCTTGTGAACGGTTCGTCGGGTATCGCCGTCGGTATGGCGACGAACATCCCGCCGCACAACCTCTGCGAGGTCATCGACGGCATTTGTGCGCTCATCGACGATCCGGAGATCGATCTGTTTGATCTGATGGAATACATCAAAGGTCCCGACTTCCCGACGGGCGGCGTGATCATGGGTCATGCCGGCATCCGTGCGGCGTATGCGACCGGTCGCGGCCGCATCGTAGTGCGCGCGCGTACCGAGATCGAAGAGCAATCGAACGGTCGCTTCCGCATCATCATCACCGAGATCCCCTATCAGGTCAACAAGCTGAATCTCGTAAAATCCATTGTCGAGCTTGCCGACGACAAGCGCGTCGAAGGCATCCGCGATGTCGTTGACCATTCCGACCGCGAGGGTCTGCGCGTGGTCATTGACCTGAGCAAAGACGCCAATCCGCAGGTGGTCTTGAACCAACTGTTTAAATTCACGCAGATGCAGGTCACGTTCGGTGCCATCATGCTGACGCTCGTCAATGGTGTGCCGCGCGTGCTGACGCTCAAGGAAATGCTCGAGGAATACGTCAAGTTCCAGTGCGAAGTCATCGAGCGCCGTACCGCCTTTGATCTGCGTAAAGCCAAAGAGCGCGAGCATATCCTCGAAGCGCTCAAGACCGCGTCCGATTTCATCGACGAGGTCATTCGCATCATCCGCAATTCGCCCGACATCCCCACGGCGAAGGCGAAGTTGATGGAGCGCTTCGGATTCGACGACGTGCAAGCCGACGCCATTGTGAAGATGCGTCTCGGTCAGCTCGCCGGACTCGAACGCCAAAAGATCGAAGACGAACTCGGCGCGCTCTTGATCCGCATCGCGGAGCTCGAGAGCATCCTCGCCGACCACGGTAAGGTGCTTGCAATCGTGAAGGACGAGTGCCTCAAGATGCGCGACAAGTACGGCGACGAGCGCCGCACCTCCATCTCCATCGTCAGCGGTGAGGTGGACATCGAAGACCTCATCCCCGAAGAGGATTGCGTCCTGACCTACACCCGCATGGGTTACATCAAGCGTCAGGCGGCGGATGTGTACAAAGCACAGCGTCGCGGCGGTCGCGGTATCCGCGCGGTGACCAAGCACGACGAGGACGTGACCGAGAAGATGCTTCTCTGCTCGACGCATGATTTCGTCATGTGCTTCACGAACGCCGGTCGCGTCTATCGTCTCAAGGGTTACGAAGTGCCCGAAGGCAGCCGTACCTCGCGCGGCATGAACATCGTCAACCTGTTGCCGCTGCAGCCCGAAGAAAAGGTGACGATGATGATCGGCGTGCCGGCGGATATGTCGGTGGAGGGACGCTACCTCTGCATGATCACGAAAAAGGGCATCATCAAGCGCACGCGCCTCGATGCCTATCAGAATTCGCGTAAGAACGGACTCATCGCCATTGACCTCGACGAGGGAGACAGCCTGGTGCAGGTGCTCGAGACCGACGGCTATCAGTCGCTCGTGGTCGCGACCCGCAACGGTATGGCGATCCGCTTTGACGAAAACGACGCCCGCGTCATCGGTCGTACCGCGCGCGGTGTGCGCGCGCTCGCACTCGGCGAGGACGACGAAGTGGTCGGCATGGAAGTGTGCCGCGAGGGCGCGAAGCTCCTCACCGTCGCCGAGACCGGCTACGGTCGCTTGTCCGAGTTTGGCGATTATCGCCTGCAGTCGCGCGGCGGTAAGGGTCTGAAGAACTACCACGTCGACACCTACGGCAAGGTCGCGGGCATCCGCGTGGTCGAGGGCGACGAAGACCTCATCCTCATCACGTCGAACGGCATCATGATCCGTATGCAGATCTCCGAGATCCGCCAGTGCCGCCGCCCGTCGAAGGGTGTCCGCATCATGCGTGTCGAGGAGGGTGCGTCCATCGCGTCGATGGTCACCGCCCCGCATGACGAGACCGCCGAAACGGTCAAACCCGTCGACACCGAGGGTGCCGACGACGGCGCGGAAGAATAAAAAAAAGAGGTACGAAAGTACCTCTTTTTTCACATGACTTACGGTGGGTAACGTTCTTTTTGAAAAACAGGCGGTAAACGACAGACAGTATAAACGGAAGAAAAGAGGATGGTAACATATGAAACATATACATAGGTTGCGATTAAAATCGATCGTCGCGTTCTGGATGAGCACGATATTGTTGGTCGGCTTGACTGGATGCTGCAACAAACCCTATCGTTACGTCAGTCAAGTAGAAGAACAACAACCGGAGACATTCACCGCCTATTGTAAGCCGGTAACTTCAAACGATGTTGCTGTGGAAGGGGATATCCATTATGCAGACTCTCGCATCGTGCTCACGGCCGTAGAACAGACAACCTATGCGGATATTGAGAGGTTGATGCGTGGATACGGTGGAGAAATTGTGGGATACATCTCCGATACCGGCGATTACCAGATTTATGTTCCGGAATGCGACACGTTTCAAAAATTGGAGCGTTTGGTAGAGACGCTGAAAACGCATGCCTCTATCACGGACGTTTCAGTAGAGTACGTGGCACAAGTCAGCAACGACGCGGTGGCGTATAAGAACGATGCGTGGACAAATTCGGATAAGGAATCGGACAAATCCGGTTCGGAGTGGGATGAAGCGAAGCCGGTTGGAAATAACTGGTGGGCCGAAGCGATCGGAATGCCGTCCGTCTGGGAGAAGGACTTGTCTTTGAACACGGTCAAAGTCGGTATCATCGACACCATGTTCGATATCACAAACAAGGATTTGGACGAAGGCCTTTTCGAAAAGGTGTGGAACAACCCGAAAGACGAGAACGGCAACTGCCATGTTGCGCAAATATATAAGGAGGACCCTGCGGGGGTCGCTGCGCACGGAACCCATGTGGCCGGTGTTATTGCTGCTCAGGCGAATAACGCCTTTGGCATTACCGGCATCAATCAAAATGTCCGTTTATATGGGTTCGCTGTGAGCACCGAAGAGGCCAAGCAGTCGGAAGCCAAGCAATGGACCGGCGCTTTTCAGTACAAATATGCTCTTGCACAGATGTTTCACGAAGGAGTAAAAGTCATTAATATTTCTATGGCATGGGAAGATGAGCTTGTTGGGACACAAGAAGGGGACCCGGCCGACACGGCCTTCACGTTCGCTACCAGTCAAGCACTCGAATCGTTCTTGCTTAAATACATCGAAAAAGGACATGAATTTCTCATTGTAAAAACCGCCGGAAACAACAGTAGCTCAAAAAAGAAATATGATGCCGAATACGATGTATTCGGTGCTATAAAAAACAAACAAGTCGCCGATCGCATTCTTATTGTTGGAGCGGCCTACTACGACAAAACCGTTGATTGTTACTTCGAAACCCCCTTTAGTAATAGCGGTGACCGTGTAGATGTATATGCACCGGGTTATCAGGTTTTGAGCACCGCTCCGGCAAATCGCACCGTAATGATGGACGGAACGTCGATGGCGGCACCAATGGTCACCGGCGTGGCCTCGTTGATGTGGGGGATTAATCCGAATCTCAGTGCCAAACAGGTGCGAAGCTTTATCATGGCTTCCACCAGTGCGACCGCGTTTAATTTGGACGATGTAGGGATTATTATTAAAGGGCTGTTTAATCCGGCGGAGAATGCCGTTCCCATTATCAATGCGAATCTTTGTGTGCAGTTGGCGCAGGCGACCGAAGGAAAAGGGGCTTCATCCAATGCCGAATATGCAACGGTGTCCGGCATCGTATATATGATGAGCGCGGATAAAAAAACCGTTACGGATATGGAAAGCGAAAAAGCGAAGCTTTCTCTTTACAACGCAGCGGGCGATTGGGTTTGCGATATCGATTTGCAAGAGGATCTATTACCGCGGGAAGGAACGAATCCCAAGGAAACCGTTAAGGTATGTACGTATACGCAATTGCTCGAACCGGGAACCTATACACTAAAGGTACAGGCGGAAGGATGTGGCACGGTGGAGCAATCCATCACCACCTATCCCAACCAACTGTATTCCGTGCATTTTGAACTCACTAAGACCGTCCCCACAAGCACAACAACCCAAAAAACAGAACCTCCGAAGGCAACACCTTCGATCAAGAAGTATATCCCGGTAATTAAGGATCTGCTCACACAGATGAACAGCGATTATACCGGTTCCGGATTTTTGTATGATTTGGATTCCGACGGTGTGGAGGCGTTAGTGGTGCTCAATCTCTATAATTATGAGTTTGCGTACAGTATTTATGATCTCGTGGGCGATAAGGTCATCACAAAGTGTGACAAAAAGACGCTCTTTTACGATGCCGGTTCACCTAAGGGAAGGGTCTCGGTTGCCAAGTATTTGGGAGAGCTCGTACTGGTGGTTTACGTAGATAACGGCGGAACCGGCCCGGAGGCGGAACGCTCCGCGACGCATACCGTTTACAATGCGAATACATTTCAAGAAATCGCTTCGTCCAATCGCGATTATCAGACACCCCCCTCTACCAAAAAGGCTGTGTATACGATCAACGGACGTACTTGCAGCGACAAGGAGTATACTCAGTTTATACAGGATATCTCACCGATCATCACCGCGGAAATTCGTGATAACGATGCCGGCGACGGTAGTAAGAATATGCACGAATTGGTGCAGTATATGGAGCAATCCGCGAAATGATCGGGGATTATAAGAGTTTGACAAGTGCATAAATCCAATAAGCCCCTCCTCTTATGGGCAGCCATAAGAGGGGGGGCTTTTGTGTAAGCGTTGAAAAGGAGTCGGCTTCGCCGACGGAATGAGAAAAGGACGAGCATCCGCTCGTCCTTTTTTGTGTGGGAAACTTTGTAGGGCGGGGGCTCGCTCCCGCCGATTTGCGTAAACTTACGCCAACCCCGTAGGGAACGGATTCATCCGTTCTGTTTTTGTAGGGACCGTCGTCCTCGACGGTCCGCTTTACGAAATCGATCAAACGGGCGGCAGATTGCCGCCCCTACCGCTCTCTATGGGTTTCGTCGTAGGGGAGGGCCTCCGCGCCCTCCCGTGATGGGATCTCACGGGCGCACGCAGAGGTGCGCCCCTACGTCAGTCGATGAGATCGCGTAGGGGACGGGTTTCCCGTCCCGTTTTCCACAAATCGGCGGCACCAAGGCACCGCCCTACGTCAACCGGCTGAAAACGGTGGCGTGCGTCTTGTCCCCCTCTGACGAGGGGGATGTCGAAATCGCAGATTTCG
>JAFQFZ010000067.1 GCA_017398425.1 Clostridia bacterium
CTCTCTTCCGCTCGGCAGGCTTGGCCCTGCTACCATAAATTAACGGGTTGGTTTGTTTCGTTTCTTTTGCTGTATTGTTTAATTTTCAAAGACCTGCGCCGTCTCTCGCGAGACAGCTTCGATATAATACCATGCCTTACCCCAAATGTCAACACCTTTTTTGAAGTTTTTTCGGATTTTTTCAAAAAAGTTTTTCGACGGGTGGTGTGCGGTTTTTCGACACCTGAAAACACACCGCTTGATTCTCAAAGAAAAACCGTATATAATATAGATATTCTTTATTACAGAAAAGGAGGCGGTCACACATGGCAGGGCCTCAATGGACCGCACAACAACAACATTGTATCCACGCACGCGGAGGTACCGTGTTGGTCTCGGCGGCCGCCGGATCGGGCAAAACCGCCGTTTTGATCGAACGCATCGTATCACTTTTGACCGACCCCGATCACCCCGTTGACGTAGATCAACTGCTTGTCGTGACCTTTACCAAAGCGGCGGCAGCAGAGATGCGCGCACGACTCGGCAAACGATTGGCCGAAGAGTCTGCCGCCGATCCTCTCAACCGTCGGTTGCTTCGTCAGCAAATGTTGTTACCGCAAGCCTCCATATGCACCATTGACAGCTTCTGCGCTCAACTTTTGCGCGAGCAGGCGCAGGCGATCGGCATTTCGCCGCGATTCCGCGTTGCTGAGGAGACCCATTTGAAGCTCCTTAAGCAAGACATCGCGCGACAGGTGGTGGACGAGGCACACGCGCGCGGCGATGCCGCTTTCAAGCAATTGTGCGACACGCTCGCGGGCGACCGCGGCGATCAGCGCGTGATCGATCAACTTCTTCGCACCTATGAGTTTATTCAGGCGCACCCGTTTCCGCTGAGTTGGCTTGAACGGCAAGAGGCACAATATCGAAAAAACGGCCCCATCGCTTCGACCGTGTGGGGACAGATCCTCCTGTCGCAAGCGAAACGCGAGTTGACAGCCGCCGCCGAATCGCTGACGATCGCCGTAGACGCGATGGCCGACGACGAGAAGATGCAGGCGGCATACGGCCCTTCGGTGAGTGCCTCGCTGTCACAGACCCTTTCGGCGCTGGAGCAAATCGATCGTCAAAACTGGGATGATGCCGCGAATGCGGTACACGCTATTTCCTTCGATCGTGTCAAGGCGCTTCGCGGTTACGAAGACGAAGCGTTCAAGCAGTACATCGGCGCCTTGCGCTCCCACGCGAAGGACGCGGTCGAAAAAGCCGCGGATCGCCTGCAACTCTCCGAAGAGGAAGCGGCGCTCGACCTTGAGCACAGTCGTCCGCTCATCAGCGCGTTGTTTGATCTGGTGCGGACGTTCACCGACCGCTTACGCGACGCAAAAGCGGAACAAAATATGCTCGATTTCAACGACATGGAGCATTTGGCTCTGTCGTTTTTGGCGATCCCCAATGAGGACGGCACCTTCACGCGAACCGAAGCCGCCAAAGAGATCGGCGCGCGATACACCCACATCATGGTGGATGAATACCAAGATACCAACGCCACCCAGGATACGCTCTTCTCCGCCCTTTCGGACGACGAGAAGAATCTCTTCTTCGTCGGCGATATCAAACAGAGCATCTACGGGTTTCGTCAGGCGATGCCGACGATTTTCCGCAACCGACGCGAAAACAGTACACCCTATGACGGGGAACACTTCCCCGCCGCCATCACGCTCGGCAACAACTTCCGCAGTCGCAAGCAGGTGACCGCCGCCGTCAACGACGTGTTTCGGAAGCTGATGAGCGAGGAGACGGGCGGTATCGTCTACGACGAGCGCGAGGCGCTTGTGGCATCCGCCTCGTTCGAGGCGGTCGACTCCCCGGACTACGACACCGAGCTGATCGTCTCGCAAAAAAGCGAGTGCACCGAAAGTCTCAGCGCGCATCAAATCGAAGCACGCCTGATCGGACAGCGGATCCTGGCGATGCTTCGCGAGGGATTTTGCGTGTCGGGAAAAGGCGGACTTCGCAAGGCGACTTTGCGCGATATGTGCATCCTGCTTCGCAGTACGGGGCGCACCGCTCCCATCTATGTGAAAGAGTTGCAGGCAATGGGCATTCCCGTGTCGACGGGCAGTCACGAGAGCTTTTTTGACTGTGCGGAGATCCGCTCGGTGCTGTGTCTGCTTCGCACCATCGACAATCCGCTCCTCGACATTCCGATGATCGGCACGTTGATGTCACCGCTGTTCGGTTTCACACCCGACGATTTGGCCCGGGTGCGACAGCACGACCGCGATCTGCCGTTGTACACGGTGCTTCGCCGTGTTTCCTGCGAGGACGGTGAATTGGCTGCGCGTTGCCGCAAATGTCTTGCATCACTCGAGGAGTGGCGTGTACTGAGCGCCGCGTTGCCGTCCGATCAGCTGATCCGCCGCTTGTATGAGCAGACCGATCTGTTGTCGGTGATGAGTGCCAAAAGCGGCGGTACCGCGCGCATTGCCAACCTGCGAAAGCTGTACGATGTGGCGCGTCATTACGAAGACAACGATTTCCGCGGACTGTCCTCTTTCGTCCGCTATTTGGACAAGCTGGAAGCCCAAGGCATTGCTATCCCCACCGCCTCCAAGGACAACGACAGTCAAAACGCGGTGAAGCTGATGACCATCCACCGTTCCAAAGGTCTGGAGTTCCCGGTCGTGTTTCTTGCCGGACTCGGTACAGACTTCAACAACGCCTCCATCCGTGAGGACGTGCTTCTCCATGCCGACTACGGCGTGGCCTTACCGCTTCGCGACCGCGAGCTGCTCACCGAGCACGACCCGTTTTCCCGCAAGGCGCTTGCCGCCGCCATCACCCACAGCGAACGCACCGAAGAATTGCGCGTGCTGTACGTAGCGATGACGCGCGCAAAGGATAAGCTGATCTTGATGACTACCATGGACAAGCTTTCGTCGACACTCGAACGCCTGCACATTGCCGCCGGAGAGCGCGACGTACTGCCTCCGTCGTTTGTGCTCGGCGCCTCACGAATGAGCGACTGGATCTTAGCGGCGGCGCTCCATCACCCCGCCGGAAAACCTCTTCGAGAGGTGTTGCAAGGGCAAACACCGTTTGAGCATCGTTCCGACGGTCTTTTCATCCGCTTCATGACACCGCACGCCGACGAGGCGGAACGTCTTTCGGATTCGGAGGACGCGGACGCGATCACGCTTTCGCTCACACCCGAGGCGCTTGCCTACCGCTATCCGTACGCGGCGCTCAGCGGTGTGGCATCCAAGATCACGGCATCCGGCTTAGCGCACGACACCGCTTCGGACGATCGCGTATATCTGAGACGTCCGTCCTTTCTGTCCAAAAGCGGACTGTCCCCTGCCGAGCGCGGTACCGCGACCCACCTCTTTTTGGAACACGCCGATTTTGCAAGCGGCGATGCCGAAGCGCAAGCCGACGCACTCGTCGCACGCGGTCTGCTGACACAAAAGCAACGCGACGCCCTCGATCTTGCCAAGCTCGACCGCTTTTTGCACAGCGAGCTGATGGCACGTATGCAACGCTCGCCGCGCATCTACCGCGAATGGTCGTTCTCGATCGAACGTCCCGTTTCCGATTTTGTCGACTGCTCCTCCCTGCCGCCCGATGCCGCAAAGGAAGCGGTGTTGGTGCAAGGCGTGGTGGACGCGGCGTTCGAAGAAGACGGGCACCTCGTCATCGTCGACTACAAGACCGATCGCGTTGCACGGGTGGAAGAACTTGCCGAACGCTATCACGAGCAGTTGGCGGTGTACAAAGATGCTCTTGAACGCGCGTTGCAATGCCCCGTGGCACACTGCATCATCTATTCCTTCCATCTTGAAAAAGCCATCGAACTGTAAGATATGCAAAAACACCCGCTCCAAAACGGAGCGGGTGTTTTTTGTACTTTGATGATCACGCCTTGGCGTTTCTCTTGTTCATCCAATGAGCCCACGTCGGAGCGCAGAGGAACACCGAGCTGTAGAAGCCGGAGAGGACACCGAAGAGCATCGGCACCGCAAAGCTGATGATGGCATCGACGCCCTGCGTCAGCGCCACAACGACCAACACGACCACAACGATCAAGGTCGAAACGGAGGTGTTCATCGTACGGCGGAAGGACTGATGCAAGCTGAGGTTGACGATCTCGCACATATCGGCATCTTTGCCCATGCGCGAACGGTTCTCGCGGATACGGTCGTAGATAACGATGGTATCGTTGAGCGAGTAGCCAAGGATGGTGAGCATGACCGCCACGAAGTTGTCGTTGAGCGGGATGCGGAAGATGACGAACGCAAAGTAGACCATCGCAAGGTCATGGAGCAGCACCGCCACCGCCATGAGACCCGCAGGCCAGCCGCCGATCTTGCGGAAACGAAGCGCCACGTACAAGACGAGGAACGCCGCCGCGATCAGCAACGCCACAAGGCACTTGACAAAGAACCAGTTACCCAGCGAAGCGGACAGTGCTTTTACATCAGACGGAGCCTTGATGTCGTTGTCGGGGTACGCTTTGATGACATTCTCATTGATTTCATTCAAGCGATCGCTGTCCACCGCCGCCGCGCTGTACACCTTGATGAAAGGCACGCTCGTCACAGTACCGTCTTCGTTCTGCATATCCTGCGCACCAAGCGACACGTTGGCGGCTTCACCGATCTGCTCGGTGAAGAACGCCTCGAGGCTCGCCGCATCCAGCTCGCCGGTGTATTCATAACGGAGCGAGGTGCCGCCCTTGAAGGAGATATCCATCTCGACACCGAAGATGACGTTGATCAGGAGACCGACCAACAGGATGCATGCACTGATGATCCAAAACTTCTTCACGTGCGACGTGAAGTTGAATTTCATGTTATCCATCATTTGCGGTCACCTCCATACAGCCACGGGTTGCGCAGGCATTTGAACTGCGAAACCGAGCGCAGCATCAGGCGGGACAGCGCCACGCCGAAAACAAAGTTCAAACCGACGCCGATGAACAGCGTGTAGCCGAACGAATAGACCATACCGGTGGTCGACGCCGGGAACATCCACAGCACCACCGACAGCATCTTCGACCACAGGCTCGAAGGCGGTCCGAACACGCCCATCAACACGATGGACACGATCAAGACGGTGATGTTACCGTCGAAGATCGCCCAGAAGGAGTTCTTCGAGCCGGCACGCACCGCGCCGTTGATCGTCTTGCCGCGGCGGAGCTCTTCGCGCACGCGCTCAGCGGTGATGACGTTGGCATCCACGCCGATGCCGATCGACAGCAAGATACCCGCAATACCGGGCAGGGTCAGCGTGAAGCTGTTGAAGCTCGGGAAGTAGCCGGAGATGAACGCGATCGTCGCCGCGATCTGTCCGACGATGGCGATGATCGCCACCACGCCGGGCAAACGATACCAGCAGATGATGTAGATCGCGACAAGCAACAGCGCGATCAGACCCGCCATGACCATAGCGTTGAGCGCCTCGGCACCCAGCGTCGGGGACAGCACGGAGTCGCCCTCACTCTTGATGTTAAAGGGCAGGGCACCGGCGTTGATCTTGTTGGCGAGCGCCTCGGCATCGTTGTAGGTCGCGATCATTTCGCCGGTGATGGTCGCCTTGCCGTCGGTGATGATCGCCTGCACCGCAGGAGCCGTGATCATCTGTTCGTCCAGCCAGATGGAGATCTGGCCTTTGTTGTTATTGTATTGCCTTTCGGTCGCTTCGGCGAATTTCTGCACCGCATCACCCGTCAGGGTCAGCTCGACCGACGGAATCTGAGCGCCAAGCTCGTCCTGCGCCCAACTGGGCATCGCGTGCGCGCCTTCACCGGTGGTGACAAGCTCGTCCTGCGTCGTGCCGTAGTAGAACGACAAGAGCGCGGTCTCGCCCAGTTCCGCTACCGCTTCGTGGGGATCGAAATCCACCTCGTCGCTTTGCCAGGGGAAACGAACCGTCACTTGATCATGTCCGTAGTCGACATACAGTTCGTAGTCGGTAATGTTTTGGCCGACCAGACGCTGCTCAAGAACAGCGCGGATCGCATCCATTTGTTCATCAGTCGCATCGATGTCGTTCTCAGGAGCAAACGTGACGTCGACACCGCCGCGAATATCGATACCGAATCGAATATCTGCAGCGCCGCGAATCACCGTGTCCTGACGATCGCCGTAGCTCGAGTAGACGCCGAAGAACGACGTGTACGCGAACGTGGCGATCAGAAGAACAACAACGAGGAAAATGCCTCTCGGTGTTTTCTTCATTGGTTCACCCTCCACGGTCAAATTATCGGTGCCGCAATCGGCACACGACGTAATAATACATTTAAACATTATAAAAGAAAACGTCGGGAATGTCAATCATTCCCGACGGATTTTCCGTATATTTCCGCAAAATTCACAACCGATCTCAGCCGAGGATCACTTCAAGCGCCGCGATTTCCGCGCAAAGACAGAACATTTCCATCGCCACCTGCAGTTCCTCAAGCGGCGGAAAGCTCGGTGCAATGCGGATGTTGCTGTCAGCGGGGTCGTTGCCGTAGGGATAGGTCGCGCCTGCACCGGTCAACACCACGCCCGCCTCGCTGAGCAGTTTGACGGTACGTTTTGCCGTGCCCTCGTAGACATTGACGCTGACAAAGTAGCCGCCGCGCGGCGCGTGCCACGATGCAATACCGCGACCGCCGAGCTCACGCTCGAGCATCGAGAGCACGAGTTCAAAACGCGGACGGAGCACCACTGCGTGCTTTTTCATATACTCGACGATGCCGTCGGCGTTCTTGAAATAGCGCACGTGACGAAGCATGTTGAGCTTGTCGTGACCGATGGTCTGCACCGCCATGCGGCTCTTGATGTCCGCGATATTTTTGGCAGACGCCGCCAGCGCCGCCACACCCGCACCGGGGAAGCTGATCTTCGAGGTGGACACAAACTCCACGAACAGATCCTCGCTGTGGTGCTTGTGCGCTTCGTCGAAAATGTTGAGGAGGGTATCCGGCTCATCGCTGAGATGGTGCACGCAGTACGCGTTATCCCACATCACGCGGAAGTCGGGCGCGGCGGGCTTGAGCGCGGCAAAGCGGCGCACCGTTTCATCGGAATAAGTGATGCCGTCGGGATTGGAATACATCGGGACGCACCAGATGCCCTTGACCAGCGGATCCTTCACATACGATTCCACCACGTCCATGTCGGGACCTTGTTCGGTCATCGGTACGGTGATGAGTTCGATGTCAAAATACTCGGTCACCGCAAAGTGGCGATCGTAACCGGGCGACGGGCAAAGGAACTTCACCGCCCCTTGGCGGCTCCACGGCTCGTTGCCGCAGACACCCTTCGTATACGCCGTGGCGATGTAATCAAACATCATATTGAGACTGGAGTTGCCGCCGATGATGACGTTGTCGGGCGAAACACCCAGCAGATCCGCAAACAATACCTTCGCCTCGGGGATGCCGTCGAGCAGACCATAGTTACGGGTGTCGAAGCCCGTTTGAGTCAGATAGGTATCCTTGGAGGTCAGACTTTCAAACATCGGGAGCGTCAAATCGAGCTGTTCACTGCCGGGCTTGCCGCGCGACATATCCAAATGCAGATCCCGTTCTTTATATTCCTCGTAACGAACGCGAAGCTCTGCCAGGCGATCGCGCAGCTCCTCGTTCGAAGCGGTTTTCAGATGCAGATTCATACCGTGTCACCTCATAGAATACTCGTGTAATGCATAAACTCTCCATATTATAGCGGAGGTTTCCCGATTTTGCAAGTTCTTTTTTGTTTTCTTGCAAAAAATGTTCTGTTTTTCCCAAAACTCCCCCATGGATTTCGAAAAAAATGGGCAACGGACGATTTCATTGTTCAAAAACGGTGCGTTTGAGCCAATATATGATGCGCTTTTTGAAGAGGTTCCGAGACACGACAAAAGAAAAACGGATGAGTCGGCTGACTCATCCGTTTCGGAATCCGTTCAATTACGCCAAGAGAGGCTTGAGACCTTCGGCGAGAACCGCTTTTTGCGCTTCCGCTTCGGCGAGATCTTTGCCGAGCGTAGTGAAATAGGTCTTGATCTTCGGTTCGGTGCCCGAGGGACGCACGATCACCGTCGCGCCGCCTTCCAGGCCGTACACAAGCACGTCCGCCGACGGCAGGCCCGTCTCTTCGGTCTTGGTGTAGTCGGTGACCTTGACGACTTTATATCCTCCGATCGCGGCAGGCGGCTCGTTACGAAGCGACGCCATGATGCCCGCCATCTTATCCATGCCGCTCAGACCCGGGAACTCAAACGAGTCGACCTTGTTGAGGTAGCGACCGTATTTCGCATAGATCGCCTCGAGGCGCTCCTTGACGGACGAGCCGATGGAACGGTAGTACGCCGCCATCTCGCAGATCAGCATCGAGCCGATGACCGCATCCTTATCGCGGACGTAAGGACCGGCGAGATAGCCGTAGGATTCTTCAAAGCCGAGGATGAAGCGCTCCACTTCCCCTGCCGCTTCGAGATTCGCGATCTGATCGCCGATCCACTTGAAGCCGGTGAGGACGTTGCGCATCTCGACACCGTAGTTTGCGGCGACCGCATCGGCGAGCGGCGTGGACACCAGGCTCTTCACGGCGACGGGGTTCTTGGGCATGGTGCCCTTTTCGATGCGGCCCTCACAAATGTAGTCGAGGAGCAGGACGCCCACTTCGTTGCCCGACACCAGTTCATAGGAGCCGTCAGGACATTTCATCGCGATACCCACACGATCCGCATCGGGGTCGGTCGCAAGCATCAGGTCGGCACCCGTCTTCTTCGCAAGCTCCAGGCCGAGCTTGAGCGCTTCGTAAATTTCAGGGTTCGGATAGGGGCAGGTCGGGAAGTTGCCGTCGGGATCTTTTTGTTCGGGGACGACGGTAATGTCGTCGATGCCGATGTCCTGTAACACGCGCATGACGGGAACGAGACCCGAACCGTTGAGCGGCGAGTATACCAGTTTCAAACCGGCGGTCTTGCAAAGACCGGGGCGCACCGAACACGCCTTGATCGCGTCGTAGAGCGCCTCCTTGCAGTCGTCACCCACATACTCGATCATGCCGGAGGCGATGCCCTCATCAAAAGACATCGTCTTGGCACCTTGAAGAATGTCGGTGTTTTGGATCTCGGCGTACACCACAGCCGCCGCATCGTCGGTCATTTGGCAACCGTCGGGGCCGTAGGCTTTGTAGCCGTTGTATTTAGCGGGGTTATGCGAGGCGGTGACCATCACGCCGGCGTTGGCTTCGTAATAGCGCGTGGCAAACGACAGCGCGGGCACGGGCATCAGCGCATCATACAAGCGCACCTGGATGCCGTTGGCGGCGAGGACGCACGCCGTTTCCTTGGCGAACACGTCGGAGTTGATGCGGCTGTCGTACGACACCGCCACCAGCTGATTGCCGCCTTGCGTCTTGACCCAGTTGGCAAGTCCCTGCGTCGCCTGACGCACCACATAGATATTCATACGGTTGGTACCCGCACCGAGAACGCCGCGCAGACCCGCCGTGCCAAACTTCAACGCCACAGCAAAACGATCCTTGATCTCGTCTTCCTGACCTTCGATCGCGCGCAGTTCCTCCGTCAGGGCGGCATCTTCCAGATCTGCCGCCAGCCAACGCTTATACTCGTCCATGTACATCTCACTCACCCATTCCTTCTGCTAAAAATCACTTGCAAGCAAGTCTATTTACACTATACCCTATTTTCCCGAAAAAGTCAACGAGAGGCTCCGGTTTGTGTCGTAGTTTTCACAAGAGGCGGCATCTCTGCGTGTTTTTTGAGAAGGCGCTTGTACAGACGGATCAAGCGCGGGCGGTTATAGCGTTGCACCAGAATGAACGGCCCGTTGAGTATCACGCTGAACAGTACCGTGACCGTAACACCGCCGACACCGGGCCAGATGAGCAGACATCCGAGTCCCGCTATGCTCAAAAACACGTGGACGATCTCCGCAACGCAGGTTTCCCGAATCACCGTGGGCAGATGGTACACGTAATCGTGCTCAAGCGCTTTTTTGGGCATGGTGCGAGGCAGGATGCGGCTCATATCGGGCAGTTTATTATACCACGAACGGATGCCGAGATACTCGTAGATCTTCCCATCGCGTTCCCATTTGTACGAGCGAAACCATCCTTTTTCGGGGTCGATCGCACGCGTGGCCAGTCCGCGTCCCAGCACAAAGCTGAGCACACCGACCGCAAACAAATATAAAAAACAACGTAAAAAATGCATTCCTACTCACCCGATTCCCGTGAGAACTCTCTCATCTTATTATTCCAAACTGTCGGTGCCGACCGCCACCGTATGCTCGACGGGCACCCACTCGAATTTACAAAACGGGGCGATCACCGCAAGCGGCACAAACGTCAGCATAAACAGCGGAAACGCGAACACCGCCAGCACCTTTTGCCGCGTTTTGGCACGGATGCGCTTGCGATCCGTCAGCACCGTCAACAGTCCGATCAACAACAGCGAAACGTACGCCGTCGGTAACGCGGTCAGCGCCAAGATCCCAAGGGCAGGCCAGCCACCCTCCAGCCCCGTCAACAGCACCGTCGTGATGCCGCTGAGCGCACCGAGCCCATAGCCCCACAGCGAGACCGTCATCGTCTCGTAGCAGGAATAGGAGATCCAGTTTCCCTTGAACAGTCCCCTGAACAACGCGCCGGCATACTTAAACGCGATCTGGAAACCGCCCTGCACCCAGCGAATACGCTGACGGACGGATACGCGAAACGTGATCGGTTGTTCGTCGTAGAGGATCGCGTCGTGGCAGTAGCCGATCTTGATGCCGTTCGTGATGCACCACGCGTTGAATTCCAGATCTTCGGTCAACGTGAAGAATCTCCAGTCGTCACCGATGCGACGCAGCGTCTCCCGCGTGAAGCCGAAGCCCGTGCCGTTGACGGCACACGAAGTCCCGAGCACCATGCGCGAACGGTTCAAATGAGTGGAATCATGGAGATACCACACGCTGTACCCCGCCGCGACCCAGCCACCGCTGAAATTCTTGGAATTGCGATAACCGCAAAATACCTCGTAACCCTCTTCGTACATACCGTGGATGTTTTGGATATACCCTTTATCGAGCAAATTATCCGCATCGAACACCAAAAAGGCGTCGTAGGCATCAAGTCCTTTGGTTTGACGGATGTGGGACAGCAGATATTGGAGTGCATAGCCCTTGCCGATCTGTTCCCGATCAAACCGCTCGACCACCTCGGCACCGCCCTCACGCGCGATCTGCGCGGTGCGATCGGTGCAGTTGTCCGCAATGACATAGATATCGATGAGTTCGGAGGAATATGTCTGCTCGCGCAGGCTTTGCAACAGATGCGGCAGCACCGCTTCCTCGTTACGCGCCGGGATCAGCACCGCATAGCGCGCGGTCTTTTTCTCCGCTTGCGGGCGTTTTCGATTCACATACGGCAACAGCAAATACACAATTTGATAGAAAAAGCAGACGCTCGTCAAGGTCACGAGCACGATGCTCAGCACACGCAAAAACACGATCCAATCCAACAATAAAGCACTCCTCTCCTACAGTTCATCAGACACTATACCGCGACTTTCTAAATTCAGAATAAACACCGCCGCCTCTGTACAGAGTATCGGAAAACGGGCGCAAAAAAATACCGTTATCGTCGAACGGCAACGGTATTTTTTGGAATCGAATTTTTATTGCTTGATGCGCAAGTTGCCGACGGAGGCGACGTCGATATGCGAGACCGAAACGGTCACGTCGCCTTCGTTTTCGAGGTTCAAAAAGCGCTTGACGGTGATGTACTCGCCCTCGGTGCCGCACACCGAGAAGGTGACGGGAACACAGCCGCAGGTGACGGTGATGGGCGTTTGTGCGAGCACGTCGGTATCCGAGCGCACCGTCAGTTCCAACGCGACGGTACCCTTGCGAAGAGCAACGGGATACGCCGTGTCGGGGGTGGGCGCTTCGATCTCTTTGACGAGCGACATCGCGCTGTCGTCACGCACAACGGGATATTTCGGGACACAGCCGTTTTTCACGAATTCGGCAAACGTGTCGGTGGTCAGGATGAACCGCAACACGCGCATCACGCACGCCTGCAACTCGCCGCGCGTGATGTAGCCGTCGGCGAGCCCTTGCAGGATACCCTGCGCCTTCACATCGGCATCCTCGCACACCATGTACACATCGCCCGTGGCGCGTACCATCGCCTGCAACAGTCCGCCGTTGCCCTCGCTGTGGCAGGAGGTGTTGCATTTCGCCCACCAGTCGGTCATCACCAGACCGTCAAAGCCCCACTCACGGCGCAGGATGGTCGCGATCAAGTCGTAGTTCGATGCCGTCCAGTAGCCGTTGACGGGATTGTAGGCGGTCATGATCAGCACGTTTTCGCCTTCTTTGACGGCGATCTCAAACGGCTTCAGATACAGTTCGCGGAGTGCGCGCTCCGACACGACCGACTCGCATCCGTAACGGTTGGTCTCTTGGTTGTTACAGCAAAAATGCTTGATGGTCGCGTAGGCACCGCACGCGGCAACACCGCGCGTCACCGCTGCCGCCATGCGTCCGGTCAGCAACGGATCTTCCGAGAAATATTCAAAATTGCGTCCGCACAAGGGATAGCGATGCAGATTGATGCCGGGACCGAGCAAGGCATCGACATGATAGGTTTTCAGTTCCTCGCTGACGCGGGCATACAACGCCTCCACCTGTGCGGGATCCCACGTGGACGCGAGAAGCGTGCCGTTCGGGAGCGAGGTGGCTTTTTCGCCGCTGTCGAGACGAATGCCCGACGGACCGTCGGTCACACAGCACACGGGGATCCCGAGTGCCGACAACCGCTCGGTTTGACCGCCCAGCGCACCGCCCGTGCCGGGGGTGGCTTTCGGACTGTTCATGCCTTCGCCGCAACACAGCGCCGCCAGATCGGCATCGGCGATCTGGGCAACGAATGCTTCCAAGGTGCAACGACCGTCCTGCACGTCCTTGAGCGTGTAACCGACGTTGCCGGTGAACGGGATGTCCGCCGGACGACGCGCCGCGATGCGCTCTTCGAGTGCCACGGTGGCGGTGGGGGTTTGCGACGTGGTCAGACCGTTTTCCGTTGCATGCATACGCGCGAACGATTCCACCGGTGCCATCGCTTCTTCGCGCGCGCTCACCACTTTGAGAGCGTCAAGCGTGTGGGTCAGGATCGGTTGGGCGACGCGCACGTCGGTGCCGACGCAGACGGTGTAATCCCCCGCTTCCAGCACAAAGCAGGAACGGTGTCCCGTTACGCCGCCGTCATCATAGGACGCGACCGCCTCAAGCGGGAAGGTCATCGTCAGCGTCTCGCTTTCACCGGGAGCGAGCGACGCGGTTTTGGCGAAGGTCACCAATTGGCGAGACGGCTTTCCGAGCACGCCGCACGGGGCTTCGCAGTACACCTGCACCACTTCGCGACCACAGCGTTCACCGACGTTCTTGACGGTGGTGTGCACGGTGATGATGCCGTCTTTCTCCTCAGCTTCGGACGCGGTCTCAAAGGTCGTGTAGGTCAGACCGAAGCCGAACGGGAACTGCACCGCATCCTTGCGGAAGGTTTCGAAATAGCGATAGCCGACGTAGATGTCGTCGGTGTAGACGGCTTTATCGGGGTTACCGAAGCAATCGTGCAGCGGATGATCCTCCAAGCGGCGCACCGCCGTATCGGTCAATTTGCCCGAGGGCGCCTCCTTGCCGCTGAGCAGATCGCTGAGCGCATCCGCGCCTGCCATGCCGCCTTGCCAAATGTACATGAGCGCGCTCACCGCATAGCGGTCGACAAAGCTCGTGTCGATGAGGTTACCGACGTTGAGCGCCACGATCACGCGCTCAAAATGTGCCGTCACCGTCGCGATGAGGCGCTCCTCTTCGGCGGTGAGGCGATAGCTTCCCTCTTCGTCGGCGTTGTCGTGATCCTCGCCCGCCGTGCGCGCGAGCACGATGAGCGCCGCGTCGTTGCGCGATGCCGCTTCTGCGGCGATCTCTTCGGGCAGCGGCATCTCTTCCTGATACCACGGTTCACCCGCCCAGCGTCCGCCGCCGTCGTCAAACGGATGCTCTGCGACCCACGCTTCGTACGTCGCGACGAGCGTCTCGTCGAGCACCAGCTCGTCGTTGCGACGAAGCGAGGTCAGCACGCAGGGTTCCTCATCGATGTGCACGAGTCCGCCCGAACCCGTGCCGCTCTTGTAATAAAAGGTTTGTGCGCGACCGAAGACCGCCAACTTCACGCCGGGCTTCAGCGGCAACACCTGTCGTTCGTTTTTCAAAAGGACCGCACCTTCGGCGGCCAGTTTGCGACAAAGCTCTTTGGTTTCCAAAGCAAACCATCCTCTCGGTTTCCGTTTGTACAGCACTTACATACGAAGTATAGTATATAATCCCTTTGAACTCTTGTCAAGCGCAGAAAATCGTGATATGATGAACGCATATCGGAGGTGTTATCAGATGCAAAATCATCGTTTTCAATGGCCCGTTCGACCGCTCGCGGCAAGCGAGAATCTCGCGTGCGGACGCACGTGCCGTATCAGCGTACTGACCCCCTCGCTTCTACGCCTGGAATACGCGCCCGACGGCGTGTTTGAGGACCGCGCGAGCCAATCGATGTTCTATCGCGATTTCCCGTCCTGCGACTTTGCGATTTCGCGTGAAGGAGACACCATGGTCGTCGAAACGGCGACGGTGCGTCTCTCCTGCGAGGACGGTGTACCGTTTTCTCGGGATACGCTGTCTTGTGCTCTGAAGTCCGAACCCGGCACGGTGTGGCATTACGGCGACGAGATCGAAACGCTCGGCGGCACGGTGCGCACGCTCGACTGCGTCGACGGTGCGATGCCGCTCGGAGACGGTGTGTGTTCGCGTCGCGGTATAGCGGTTCTTGATGACAGCCGTACGATGCTCCTCGGAGAGGACGGCTGGGTGGAGGTGCGTCCCGAGGGTCGCACCGATCTCTATCTCTTCGCCTACGGCTACGACTACCGCACGGCCGTGCGCGACCTGATGCGCCTGACGGGGGCACCGCCCCTGCTGCCGGCGTATGCGCTCGGTAACTGGTGGAGCCGCTATCACGCGTATTCCGCGGACGAATATCTGGCGCTGATGGAACGCTTCGAGAACGAAGGCATCCCCTTCTCGGTGGGTGTCGTCGACATGGATTGGCACGTGACCGAGATCCCCGAAGAGCTTCGCGAAACGGAAGAACGCGTCAGCGACGGTTGGACCGGCTACAGCTGGAACCGCGAGTTGTTCCCCGACTACAAGGCGTTTTTGAACACGCTCAAGGAGAAGGATCTCAAGATCGCGCTCAACCTGCATCCCCACGCCGGTGTGCGTCGTCACGAGGATATGTACCCGCAAATGGCGACGGCTTGCGGCATCGATCCCGCAAGCGGCAAGCGCATCCCCTTTGACATTCTTTCGCAAACCTACATGGCGAATTATTTCGACGTGTTGCACCATCCTTACGAGGAGGACGGTGTCGACTTCTGGTGGATGGACTGGCAACAGGGCACGGATTATTTCTGGATCCACGAGCCGAACAAGGACGGCAAGCTCCACGACGAGCGCGAGGTGCTCGATCCCTTGTGGATGCTCAACCACCTGCACATCCTCGATATTTCCAGAAACGGCAAGCGCCCGATGTTCTTCTCGCGTTTCAGCGGTCCGGGCAGTCAACGCTATCCCGTCGGTTTCTCGGGCGACACGGTCATGTCGTGGGATTCGCTCCGCTTCCAGCCGTATTTCACCGCCACGGCGTCGAACATCGGCTACCCCTGGTGGAGTCACGACATCGGCGGTCACATGCGCGGCTTCCGCGACGACGAGCTGACCACGCGTTGGATGCAACTGGGTGTCTTCTCCCCCATCAACCGTTTGCACAGTGCCAACAGCCTCTTCAACCGCAAGGAGCCATGGTGCTACGGCAGTGAAGCCAAGCCCATCATGGCGCGTTGGCTCCGCATGAGACACAACTTCTTCCCCTATCTGTACGCAATGAACTACCGCGCACACCGCGAGCTGTTGCCGCTCGTGCAACCGATGTACTATTCTCATCCGCTGTGCGACAAGGCGTATGAGGTGAAGAATCAGTTCTGGTTCGGCAGTGAGCTGATGGTTGCGGCCGCGACCGCAAAGCGCCATCCCGTCAGCCGCCTGACCGCCACCGAGGTGTGGATACCCGAGGGCGACTGGTTCGACTTTGAGACCGGTCTGCACTACCGTGCCTCTTCGCCGCGCGGACGCATGATCGAGACGCACCGCGGTCTGGACCGCTATCCCGTCTTTGCCAAGGCGGGCGCGATCGTCCCGATGGCGGATTACGCAGACAACCGTCTGCAAAACGCCGACACGCTCGACCTCTACGTCTTCCCCGGTGCCGACAACACCTTCACCCTCTTTGAGGACGGCGGCGACGGCTACGAAGGCGAAGTGTCCACTACGATGACGCTGTCCTACGCGGATACCTGCGCGGTGTTCACCGTTGCCCCCGCCGAAGGCGAGCTATCGCTCATTCCGCAAACACGCCGCTTACGCATCCATCTGCGCGGCTTCGCGCAAGCGATCACCGTCGAAGCGGACGGTGCCTCGGTATCTTACGACGCAGACACCAACACGACGACCGTCGACATCACCGCCGCGGTGAGCGAGACGGTGACCGTCACCGTGACGGGCGACGCGCTGATGCACGACAACCGCGATCTCCCCGTGCACATCGAACGTATCCTGCAGGATGCGCAGATGCCCATTTTGATGAAGATGGATTGGTACGATATGTGCGTCGATCCGACGCGCAGTGCGCACGAAAACGTCATCGATCTGGGCGCTTCCACCGACGGCTACGCCGAGGTGCGAAACGCGATCCGCGAACTGCTTACCCTCACCAAGGGTGAATTCGAAAAATAAAAACGTATAAAATGAGAGCTATGCCAAACGCATAGCTCTCATTTTTCTTATTCCGAAAAGAACACACCGTAGCCCCAGCCGAGCTTACCGCCGTTTTGCAGGTGGCGCACATAAGCGCGGCGGGCGGAGGTATCGGTCGGGAGACGGTCGGGGTTTTGCTCGTCGGTGTCGAACAGTCGCCACAGATCGGGGCGATTTTTGTTGGTACCGTGGCGGATCACATCGTAGCGCTTCATAAACCGCACGATGTTGCTCTTGTCCGAAAGGATCGTTTCGTTCTCGGGATACAAGAGCCAGCTAAAGCAGACAAACGCCATCGGTCCGTCGATCTCCTTTCGGAAGAACGCCGCCGCTTCGGCGTATGCTTCCTCGCAACGCGCGGGGTCGAGCGGCGTGCCGTCGCGGGGGATGTGCACGTTGAGGACACGACTCGTCGGTGTCAAGGTTTTACCGTCCTTTTCATAGTCCGCTTCAAAGGGGATCACCTCGCACTGCAACCGTCCGAACGCGAAGCGCGTCAGCTCAAAGAAGCCTTCAAACCACGACGCCACGAACGTCCCGACGATGCCTTTGACCGCTTTGCACTCCTCGAGCTTGTAGCGCAGATCCTGCAGGGTGTTCCAAAACAGCGTTTCGGACAATCCGCGTTCGCGGTAGCGCGACAGCAGCGTGTCGGACAGGCAGGCATACAACAAAAACTCCGCCGCGTATTCGTGCACCCCGCTGTGACGTGCCGCCGTTTCTGCCAAGCGGAGCATCTCGGCGTGGTCATGCGGCGGCGCGGCGCGGTAGAGCGCACACGCCTCGTCAAAAGCGGCGCGCGCTTCGGGATGCCCCTGCAAGCGGTCAAACGCCCGCAACAGCACGGTCACGTCCTCGGGCTCACAGCCGAGCGTATTCAGAACATGCAAAAGCTCCTCGCGTTTCATAATATCCATTCCCTTTCACGCCGTTTAAACGTCAGTCGATCAACAGCCGCTCCATCGACACGGACTTTGTGACCGATTCACCCAAGCGATTCGCCCACGCTTCGGTAAAAAACGAGAAATACGACGCACCGCGTTTCCGTCTTCGCACACAGCAAGGCAAGAACCCCCACAGGGTCGAGGGGATGCCCATGACGATCAAATAGAGCGGTCCGAGGATCAACGACTGGATCGTGTGTCCGTATTCATGCACCAGCAATCGCGCCGCCAGGTCTTCTTTGGCATAGTCGTCTTTGAGTTTCTCATAAAAATAGGGTTCGGCGGTCACAAACACAAACATCCCCAATGACACGCTGGATCTGAGCGACCACGTTGTCACGATCGCACCGTGATAGCCACGATGCGGTGCGCGGCGATGGATCAAAAACAACACCAGACCGAGCACCGTTTGCGGCAATCCCCAGATGCACTGCACCGCACGATATCCCCATTTCACGCGACCACCCTCTTTCTCTGCACATCAGTATAGCATAGGTCGCGCCGCGTTGCAACCGCTTGTCGTCTCTCCCTCAGTCGCGACCGAAGGTCGCGGCCCCGGC
>JAFQFZ010000068.1 GCA_017398425.1 Clostridia bacterium
GGAACGGATGAATCCGTTCCCTACGCAATCCTCACATATCACAACAAAACCCGAGGTGCAACGCACCTCGGGTTTTTCATTCCGTCGGCGAAGCCGACTCCTTCATTCTTCACTCTTCACTTTTCATTCTTCATTGCCCTTACGGTTTGATGACGTCGTCGTAGAAGCCGTCGTCATCCAAATCGGGCTTGGTGGTGGTCGTGGTAGCAACGGTGGTGGTCGTGGTGACGACCGTGACGGGCGCATTCAGTCCCGTCACCACGCGAAGCGCCGTGCGGGCGTCGCGCGTGTCGAGCTTGTTGTTGCCGTCGCAATCCATCAGCGCGCGCTCTTCGGCGGTGATGGTGCCGCCGATCATGCGGCACATCAGGTCGCGCACGTCGTAGGTCGTGAGCTTGCCGTCGCCGTCCATATCGCCGCAAATGCGCGGCGCGGAGGCGGTCGCTCCGACCGACACGATCACCGTGGCGAGTGCGGACACTACGATCACCAACAGCGTCACAACGCGTTGTGCGTGTTTCATCGTCCCTGCCTCCTTGTCATTCAAATGCGGAAAAGTCGATCTCCGCTTCGCCGGTCGGACGGGTCACCGCCGCCGAGACGGTCGTTGTCGCCGGTGCGGTGGGATCCGTGCGCGGCGGCAGTGTCTCGGTGACCTGCGTTTGCGCCGCGCCCTGCGACGGCGACACGGCGGTCGTCGTGACCGTTGCGCTTTGCGTCGTCACGGCGTTCGTGACAAGCTCCGTCACGGGCGCCTCGTCCGATGCGGACGGCACCTCGCGCGCGCCGCACCCCGCAAGGAGGACGGCGGCGGCGAGGATCCAAATCCACGTTCCGATGTGTTTCATGCGCTTACACTCCCATCATGCCCTGCACCGTCGCAAACGATGTCGAGCAACCGTGTGCCACGCGAGACGCGCCGGTGTAGTTGTGATAGTGGACGCGGGTCAAACCGTTGGCATCCTTGTAGCGCAGGTAAGAACGTGCCGTGAAATCGGTCGCGTACGCCGCCTCGCGGTCGGGCGTGTCTTCGTAGGTGATGACCGCCGTGTACAGGCAGTAGGTGCCCGCCGCGCCTTCGTAGTGGTCGACGTATTTACTGCAAATCATGTTCTGCGCATAAACATAGTCACTGCGGGTGTCGACGCCGTTGGTGTTTTGGTGTTTATACTCGAGGGTGTAGTCCTCACCCTTGGCATAGTTCTGCAGAGTCGAGGTCTTCGCCATCACGAAACCGTATTCGAGAGGTTGATCGCTGAGGTTGTCGATCTCGTTTTGGATGCGGTCGCTCAGCACGGTGATGAAGCGCAAGCCGCTGGCCGCCTGACCGCCGTGATGCACCTCGTCGAGATCCGCGTCGCGGATCTGCACGCCGACCAGATCGTATTCCTTATAGGTCTCACCGGTGATGTTCTTGGTGTCGTCGGCGTTCTTGTCGACCTCACCGACGGTGATCCAGTGGGCATACACATCGCCGCTTCCCTCGAACGCGTGGTCCCAGCTGAACGGCTCGTCTTCAAGGACGGGATGCATATACCAGCCCTTGAAGATGTAGCTGTTGTGGGTGGCGTATTCAAAGGTCGGGATGTCGTAGAACCGATCGAGGGTGCCGCTTACATGCAAGCGATAGCTTCCGTCGTTCAGATCGGGCATACCGTAGGGATAGTAGGTGCGGAACGCCTCTTGCGACTGCGAATCGGCGTTGTTGGTGTGGAACACCACCGCATCGTGGCGACCGATGACCACGCCGACCGTACCTTGCTGGACGTAGGTGCCGTTTTGCACCACGCCGTGCACGCCCTCGAGTTCCGTCGTGACGGTGGCATTCGGGATGTACGGCACACTGCCGCCTGCGGTTTCGATCTGTGCATGGTAGCCGCCGCCGTGATAGGTCACGTCGTCGGTGGTTTCGGTCATGTGAGAGGCGGTGCCGTCGGCGTAGTTGAGCTGTACCACCTCGACACGGTAGTGATACGGGATGCCCTCTTCCTTGTTATACCACATCCACACGGGATAGGTGCCGACACCCTGACGCGTCGCGGGATCGATCGTCACGGTGACGGTCGTTGCCTCGTGTTGCGAGATGCGGAACCATTGCCAATCGATGTCTTCATACGGACTGTCGTGCCACGAGGTGACCTTCACCTCCGCCGACACAGGGATCTTATCGGCAGGCACCTCATCCTCCACGCGGACGTAGAATTCCATGTCGAGCAATTCGGGGTTGTACTGCAGGGTGACGACCACCTGATGCAAGGTCGAACCGTCTTTCTGCGCGATCTTTTCGGTGGTTTTGTTCACCACGTAGTAGCCTTCGAGCGCCACGTTGACCGAGTAGTCGCGGTCGGCGGGGAGGTTGGCATAGAACGCCGGTGCCTGGAACACATCTTGCGTAATGTCGTCGCCGTTGGTATGCCACAGACCGTTCGGGTAGGTTCTCTTGTATCCCTCCACGTCCGCAAACACGCGGTCGAGAGCGCCTTCGTTCGAGCGCAGGTCGCTCGTCAATTGCGCGTAGAGCGTCTTGTTGTAGTTGCCGGTGAGACCGCCCGTCGGGAGGTCGTGACGGATGATGACCGTCAGATCCACCACGTCCATCGCCTGCACCCACTTCGCGTAAAGCGTCGTGTCCTGCGCCACGGATGCGTCAATGGCGGCGGGGGCTTCCTGCGTGAAGTCTTCGTCGAGATACCAGCCGTCAAACACAAAGCCGTGGAAGGTCGGTTCGGCAAGATCCAGTGCCGTCTCATAGCTCCAGGTGTGCGTCGTCGGGTAATCTCCCGTCGCCGTGCCGCCGCCGAGCTCGTAGCGGATCGCGTAGGTGTTCGGGGTCAGGATCGCCTTGAGTTCTTCACTTTGCTCGTTGTAGTGCCAGTGCGCGGGCGCTTCATAGCTCACGGTGAACGGCAGCTCGTTCGTGTACGCGACTGTCTCGCCGTCGAGGGTCACCTTGTACAGTCGCAGACCGTACTGGTAATGCGTCGTGCTGTCGATGGCCTGGATCCACACGCGATTCGTGCCGTGACCGATGCCGTCGGCATCGAGCGCCACGTCTTCACCGACGAACGCGCCGTTGATGAGCATCTGGCTGATGACCGTCCACTCCGACGGGTCATAGCCGCTGGGCTGATCGTCGGAGGTGATGAGCAGCTCTGCGCTTTCGGGACGGAAGCCCGCGCCGATGGCGGACGCATCGACCGTGTAGGTCAAGGGGAATTCTTCGGGTTCAAAGTGGTTGTGGATGTTCACGGTGCCGACTGTCGGTGCCTTCGTGCCCCACTCCACCGTGTAGTCGGTGTCGTTGTAGTTCGGGTAGTCGAACTTCTTATACACCGAGGCCGCATCCGGCTCGTTTTGGAAGAAGGAATGGTAGTTGGTCAACAGCATCTGGATGCGGTATTGCGTACCGTCATCGGGAATGTTTTCAAAGGCATACGCCGCCATACCGACGGGTCGTTCGTTATAGTAGTATTCCTCGTCGGTGTAGTCAAATGTGAGCGTCAAGCTTTTCACCGTTTCGGTGTAGCCGTTGGGATCGATCTTTTGGAGAAGCACCGTCGCCGTTTTGGCGCGGTCATCCTCATAGATGGGTTGGATCGTTTCGGATCCGTCGTCGTTGTACTGCACGTAGGTCGCGCCGACCGTCACCATGCCCTCGATCGTCAACGGCTCTTTCCATTTCGCTTTCAGCGTAATATCGCTGGTGAGAGCATCAAAGCTGTTCACCGTGTCGTCGGTCTCGTTGCCGTTTTCGTCCAGCAACACCCAACGGTCAAAGACGTAGGCATCGCCGCGTACGGGAACGTAGCGGCTCAAATCGGGAACGAGGAACTGCTCCGCTACCACGGTATCGTTCGTCGTGCCGAGGAGCGTGCCGCCGTTGGGATCGAAGGTCACGTTGTACGGATGCGCTTCCACCACGAGCGTCAGCGTGCCGTTTTGGTTGCCGTCTTGCGAGAAATACGCGCCGTCGAGATCCGTGCCTGCAGGCGACGCGCCGCCGTCGACGACCAGCGTCGCCGTGTAGGCACCCGCGGGATAGGCACTCGTCGCCACCGACGTGAAGTGAATGCCGTCTTCGGTCGTTGCCGTCAGTTCGGTGCCGTCCGCCAGCGTGAAGCCGACGGTGCCGATGCGGTAATAATAGGGACGGTTGTCCTCTTTATCCTCCCAACCCCACACGAGGTACTCGCCGTAGGCAACTTGGTTGCCGTCGGCATCCGTATCTTGGCTGTTGAACAGCGCATCGTGAGAGGTGTTCACATGCTGAACGATGGAATACCACATCGTCTCGGCGGGCGCGCCGGCGATCTCGAGCGACGGGTTGTACCACGTCAGCACCTTGATGTCGGTCGCGAGCGGCACGAGCGCGTCGGAGGCGATGTGCTCGACCACTTGGTATTTGAGCATATATTGGTCGGGGCTGAAGCGCAGCTTCACCGTCACATGGTAGGTCACATTGCCCTCGGCGTCGGTCGACGCGGTGACGGTGCGGTCGGTCACTTCGTATTCCGACAGAAACACGTTCGCGCTGTACTCATAGGCGATGTCGAGCGTTTCAAACAGCGCTTCGTAGGTCACGGTGGTGACGTTGTTGACCGTGTTGCCTTTTTCGTACCAATCGGTCTTGGTGCGTTCCGCACGGACGACCTCGACGTAGTCCTCGGCGCTTTGCACGGGGCGATAGGTCAGGTCGATCTCGAGCGACTTATCGCGGTTTTGGTTGATGCCGCCGCTCACCTCTTTGTGGTCGATGACGAGCGTCACACCCACGTCGGCATAGAGGATCTTTTCCCACTGCGCGGTCAGGACGTAAGCCTCACCGATCGCCGCGGTCAGCGCCGCACCGCTTTGGTGCAACACGCCGTTTTGATCCTTCCAGCCGAGGAAGCGATAGCCTTCCTTGGTCGGCACGGTCGACGACACCGTCACCTCCATGCCGGTTTGATAGTATTCAAGCGACGGAACGGGCGCGTTTTGACCGCCGTTCGCATCGTAGGTCACCGTGTTGAAGAACAGGTAACGCGTACGCGGTGCATCGGCGATGTCGAGAAGCTGTTCGGAGGACAGCGCGTAGGTATCGCCGTATTGATAGTAGATCTGATAGGAACCGTTTTCCAGGCGCGCGGAATAGACACCCGTCGCACCGCGCACAAGCGGAATGAAGTTCACACCGTCGGCGGATACCGCCAGTCCGACACCGCTTTGGATGGTGTCGACGTCGACGCGCTCACCCGTCGCGATGCCGCTTGCGTAGGAGCCGTTGAGCACCACTTCCACCGTGCCGGCAAAGGTCGCGGGCTTGAGCTCGTACACAGCAATGAACGTGAGGTCTTGGGTGACCGTGGCATACTTCTCCACGATGTCCTCCTGCGACAGCAACGTGCCGTCGCCGCCCTCGAGCATCCAGCCGAGGTGGACGTAGTTTTCGCGCTCGACATCACCGCGGAAGACCGGCACGGGCTCGTTTTCCTTGACAGGATCCATCTGCGTGTGGAACACCTTGTTGTTTGCACCGTCTTGATAGGAAACGGTGAACTCGATCTGCTCTCGGTACAACAGGGCCGCATCAAAGGTCGCCAGATAGTATTGATCGGTCTGCTTGCGGTACTCCACGTATTCGTCGCTGTTCGCAACGGGGTTGTACAGATCCGACGCATAGTTGGTCTGGCTGATCTTCAAATAGTATTGATATTTTCCTTCGACATAGGTACCGCTGAAGGTGCCGTCGCCGTTGGGAACCCACTCGACCGCCTGCTTGAAGTGACTGTTATAGGCCCCCAGCACGTCGGTGATCTTGGTGAATTGCTTGGTCTCTTGATCGTTGGCAAAGCCGCCGAAATAGGTACCGCGGTCGTTCATCTCCACGATGTACACGGGCGGCTCCACCGTCAGGATGCCGTCACAGTGGTTGTCGGGTCTTTGGGCGGTGCCTTGGTTTTTGAGCACATAGCCTTGGAACGAATCCATCAAGCCCGTCGCTTCAAACGCTTCTTTGGACTCGTCGTCCATGCACTCGACGACCTTTTCCCAGAACAGCGCGATGCGCTCGCGTTTTTCCGCTTCGGTCAGGTCGCTGTTGTCCTCTGCGGTACCCGACGGGGTGAAGTGGTAGGTGTTGCCGTTGCGGTTTTCCTCATACGCCACGTACGGGGCATATTCCGGATTTTTGAGCTTGGTGATGTTGACGTTGATGGTAACGAGCGGCACGTCGTTGCCCGAAGGACCGTAGTGCTGCGGTTGTCCCGCGCCCGTAAACGACGCGGGCGGAATGCCGGTGGCGATGTAATACAGATCGAACGCGACCCACTCGTCGGGAGCGGGAGCGGTCGATGTCAGCGTGATCACGACCGCGCGCGTGGTGGGATTGATCTGTTGCGACACCGTCTCATAACCCTCACACGACACGACCGCCGTGTAGTACTGCGTGGTGCCGTAGTAATACTTGCTGGTGTCGTAGGTGAACGTGCCGTCCCGATTGGACGTGATATCCACCGTTTGGGTGCGCAGGTTTTGTCCCGCGGTCTTATAGACGCGGGACGCTGTCACCGTCGCATTCGGCAGCTTGTTGCCGTTTTGATCCGTCACGGTGATCGTCACGATGTCCTTCGCCGCGGCATACACCGACAGCGGCATCGACGAGACCAGAAGAACCAAAGCCAGCAACATGGCCATCCATTTCTTCCACATACCGGTTGCCTCCTTAAGAACAAGGAAATAATTATATATAATAATATGATAGATCCTTTTTTTGCAAAAAGCAAGGAAACGGCGGGAAAAACATGCCGAATTTTGTGGGAAAAATGTGGCAAGAATCGGCACTTTCCACTAGACTCTGCGTCTTGACTTTTGCTCTTCCCCGCCGTATAATGAATAAAAAGTATTGTTTTTGGAGGAGGGTCTGCGATGAAAGAGACCTACGAACCGATGGAACTCGACATCCGTGAGTTGCCCGAGGAAGATGTGATCACCGTTTCCGGTCTTTTCGAGATCGAACACGACAACCTCTACGCCAGTTCCGCGTCGTTTATGTAACGCCCGCTTAAAGCCCCTGTGAACACAGGGGCTTATTCTCTTTTCAGGAAGGTGGTGTCCGATCGTGAGCGTCTATCGCCTGGCCGATGTGAATATCGCCTATTGCCCGCAAAGCGCGACGGTCGCCGCACTGCTCAAGCCCCACGAAACGGACGGCGCTGTCGACCTGACGCTGTCGATCACGCCCTCCATGATCGAAGCGGAAGCGGTACTTTTGCCGGATGCATCGAATGTGGTGTGGGAGCTTGCGTCCCTTCTGCGTTCCCTGCAAACACAATTGTTGCCGCGCGACCGCTTGGTACTGCACGCGTCCTGTATCGTTTTGGGCGGCAAGGCGTATGCGTTTTTGGCACCGTCGGGTGTCGGCAAGACCACTCACGCGCGTCTGTGGGAGCAACGTCTGCCCGACACGGCGCGCATATTGAACGGCGATCGATTGCTGGTGCACGTCACCGCCGACGGCGCACGCGCCTACGGCAATCCGTGGCGCGGAAAAGAAGGCTTCGGCTACGTCGGAGACGCGCCGCTCGGCGGTCTGTTTTTCCTGACACGCGCCAACCGCTCCTCGTGCGAGCCGCTGTCCGCGATCGAGGCGTTGCCGTATTTGTTGCGCGCGACCTCGTTCCCGCCCGATGCCGCCTCGCGACTGTGTGTGCTGTCGCTTCTGGAGCGACTCACCGCCGCAACACCGCTCTTTCGTCTGTACGCCACTCCGTCCGTCGACGCCGTCGACGCGGTTTTGAATGCCATAGGAGGCACACTATGAAGATCAAACAAGGCTTTGCTCTGCGCCGCTTTGCGGACAAATGGATCGCCGTCTCGTGCGACGAGCTGGCCGACACGCGCAACGTTCTCATCACCCTGAACAAAACCGCCGCCTTTGCGTGGGAACAGCTTGAAAAAGGCACCGACCGCGCGGCGCTTCTCGAGGCGCTTTGCGATCGCTTTGACGTGGAAAGGGACGTCGCTTCGCGCGATCTGGACGCGTTTTTGCAAAAAGCACGGGAAGCGGGGATCCTCGATGACGAGTCCTGAAGCGCTCTTGAAGGAACAGGGGTTTTACGCCGCCGCCGTGCACGGTGTCAGCATGGAACCGCTTCTTTGCAACCACCGCGACACCGTGTTCATCGAGCCGTTTGACACACTGAAGAAGCGGGACGTCGTGCTGTACCGCCGCGACAGCGGTCAGCTCGTTTTGCACCGCCTGCTGTCCCAAAGCGGCGACACGTGCATCGTGTGCGGCGACAACGATTTCGTGCGCGAGACGATCCGCGTCTCGCAGATCTTGGGGGTCATGACCGCGTTCACGCGCAAGGGGCGCACCGTCCGCGTCACATCCAAGCGGTATCGTCTGTACAGCCGCCTTTGGAACGCATCCATGCCCACCAAACGTGCTTTGCACCGTATTCGTCGCATCGGGAGGCGGTTTCGATGAGAGAGTCCTTTTTGGCGGTGTGCCGTCTGCTCGGCGATGCGGCGAGCGGTCGCACCCCCGACCTTGAGGCGTTGCCCGAGGAGGAAGCGCTTCTCGCTTTCGTCGACGCGCACCGCATCGGCACGCTCGTCAGCACCGCCCTGCGTCAAAGCGGGGACACGCGGTTTTCGTCGCTTCACGCCGCCGCCGATCGCGCGGCGTTTCACCAGTTCAAAAACGACCTGCTGACTGCCAAACTCCCCGAAACATTAAAACAGCGCGGCATCCGCGCACTTCCCTTGAAGGGTGCGGCGATCGCCGCCGTGTATCCCGACGGTTGGATCCGTCAAGCCTCCGATGCGGATTTTTTTGTGCCGCCCGCGCAACTTCCGTCGGCGGTATCCGTGCTGAAAGCGGAGGGGTTCGTCGTCGCGTCCGAAGCGGACGGCGAAACGGCGCTTCACAAGTCACCGCGCACCGCGGTGGAGCTGCACACGACGCTCGGCGGTCACACCGACCGCCAGCAAAAGGCGCTCGCGCGCCTGAGCGAACGGGAGTTCACACTCACCGAGCATTACGTGTACACGCTGTTTCATTTGTATAAGCATTTCCTGCGCGGCGGCGCGGGCGTGAAGATGTTTTTCGATCTGTACGTTCTCTCGCGCGCCGAGCTTGACCGCGCGGCGGCGGACGCGTGGCTCGACGAAGCAGGGCTTGCCGCCTTTGACCGCGCGGTGCAGACCGTGTGCGGCATTCTGTTTGACGGCAAGGACGCTTCCGACGCGATGGCGGAGGTCGTGGATGTGGTGCTGTTCGGCGGTGCCTTCGGCACGGTCACCCTTCACAACGCCATGAAATACACCACCCGCCCGCTCACGAACGCCCGCCGTTTTCGGATGTTTTTGACGGATTACCGCTTTGACAAAGCGTCGATGCAGGAGCGCTATCCCGTGCTCAAAACACACCGTTGGTTGTATCCTGTGTGCGCGGGACACCGCGTCGTGCGCGGCGTTCTCTTCAAACGACGGGTACTCACGCACGACGTGAAGCAAAAGCACGCCGCCGACCGCCGCACGATCGCGCGCGTGTTGAAAACCATGCATATTGTGTAATCAAAACCACCAGCTTAGCTGGTGGTTTGCACTGCCCCTATAAGGGGCCGTTACAGGCCGCGCTTGTAAGCGCATGGAACGGTTTGCCAACCGCATGTGTTGCACTGCAACCTGTAAACAGGCGAACAAGGCTTCCCCTTGAGGGGAAGCTGTCGAGCCGCAGGCGAGACTGATGAGGTGCCCGACGCGTCAGCGTCCGTTATGAAACCCCGCAAACACCCGCGCCGCCTTCGGCGGCTACACCTCATCCGTCAATTGCTTCGCAAATGCCACCTTCCCCTCAAGGGGAAGGCTTTTCTCGCTAAAGCTTTCTTTATCCCCCGGCATAGCCGGGGGTTTATTTCTATCTAAAGATACAACAAAAAACCGAGGTGCTGAAAGCACCTCGGTTTTTTCATTTCCTTGCCCTTATTGCGTGCGGTCGAGGCCTTCCTTGAAGGCTTCGCGCGAGGCGGCATCACGGTTGAGCGCGATCTCATGCACCATGTTGCCGTTTGCATCGAGGTCGTTGCCGTTGAACCACACCGCCGCCTTGATGTTCGGGAAGCGGTTCTGCTCGAAGCAATCGAACATCTCGGTGATCCACTCCGCTTTGCGGTTCTCGTTCTCTTCCTTCGTAGAAGAATCCGAGCAACCGAACTCGCCGAGGATCCACGCCCAATCGCCGAAGAGCGGCGTGTAGTAGTCGCTGAGCGCCTGATACATATCGCCGAAGCTGGTCCATTGATAATCGTCGCCGAAGTTGTAACCGGTCAGACCGAGCATATGCACGTAGTTCGCGCCGGGGAAGTAGGTGCGCAGGTCGTTCCAGTTGAACAGCGGGCCGGTCGAATGACCCTGCGGGTTCCAGACCCAGATGAGGTACTTGTTCGCGCCCTCTTCTTCGAGGATGTCGTACATACGCTGCCAGGTCGCGGTGAAGATCTCGGGGTCGTTCAACGCGTTCGTCGCCGACCAGGTCGTCCAGTCGGAGTTCATCTCGTTGTTCACGCGCAGCAGCATCGGCTCGCCGAGCTCCACGACGCTCTTGGCGAACTTGCGCAGCTCGTCGTCGAGCTCACCGCGGTACACGTCGATCATCGACGAGGTGCTGCCCATGGTGTTGCTGTTTTCGTAGTCGTAGGCAAAGTGATAGGTGAACTGCAGGATGCGGCCGTCGTCATAGACCTTCTTCGCCGCCGCCACGTCAAAATCGAACGTGATCTGATCGCTGTAGCTGGTGACGATCTCGAACTTGTGGTCGAGCTTCATCTCGAGCGAGGGATAGTTGATCTTGAGCGGATCCTTTTCGATGTTGCCGTTGACCAAGCCCCAGATCACCTTGTCGGTACCCATGAGACGGTCGTAGAGCGCTTTGGTCTCTTCCGTCCAGTTGGGGTTGCCGCCTTCGGGATAGGCGATGGTGTCGACCGCCGAGCCTTTATCGAAGATGCTTTGATAGGTGTTGTAGACATCCGCAAAGTCGCGGTCGTCCACGCACTTGAACATCATGTAGGTCATCTTGCGATCGTTGTAGAACACCGCATAGGTGTAGTAGCTCTTCGTGCCTTCCAGGCTCTCGGTCAGGTGCAGACGCAGAACGTACTGCTTGAATTCGTCGTTGAAGTCCGTATACTCATCCTCGCGGAACTCGATGCGGTTGGCGTCGATGTAGTCCTTCTTGTTGATGTAACGGAACATCGCCTTGAGCGCCTCGTCGGTGTTGCCATAGACGCTGAGCGCCTCGGTCTCATCGGTCACCACGAGCGTCACTTCGTCGTTTTCGAAGCGGCTGAGCGCCGAGGACATCGAGAAGTCGGGCTTCCAGTCCGCCGGCATATCGAGGATGTAGCCGTCGGTGTAGTTCACAAGGCGCTTCGTGTCGCCCTTGTAGTAGAACTTCTTGTTGTCCTTGACCTGCACGTACTCACTGCTCGTGGTACGCACGCCGTTTTCATAGAACTCCATTTTCTCGAGCTCATCGCTCTTGCAGAAACCCTGGATCTCCTTTTTCTTGATGAGATCCTCACGCACGGCGGTCAGCTCCGCCTCACTGCCCTCTTCGGTGACGGTGAGCGTGTTGCCGTTGTCGAGCGTGCCGTTGCCCGTCGCGTTGCCGCCGTTGTCGCCGCCCGAGCACGCCGTGAACGCGCCGAGCATCAGCGCGAGCGACGCCGCAATGCCGATGGTTTTAAAAAGAATACGCTTCATTACACATTTCTCTCCCTTCAACGGGAATTTTTCCCGATTGTTTTTAGTATACCACACCTTTTTGTAAAGCGCAAGAGGAACGTAGAGGCGGCAATCTGCCGCCCGTTGTTTGAAAAGAGTACCGATTGACGTTTGCGGGGGTGCTTCGGTATGATAAGGATATCAATCCCACCCGCAGGAGGTGACTGCACGAAAGCCATTCGCATCAAGCCCGTCTTTTTGCTGTGCGTGACCGTAATCGCGGTGTTGCCGCTTCTCACGTTTGTCGTGCTCGGCATCCGCTTCGGGAACACGGCGGGCGGCGACCTCGACGTGGTCCAATTCCAAAAAGGCACCAACTGGGGTGCCTGCCGCGCGGTCTTCTCCTACGACACCGCCGACTACACCATCCACTTCTACAACCCCTGGTACAGCGCCTCCTACTGGGTCGAGATCGTGAAATAAGCACTGCAAAAAAGACCACACCGCACGGTGTGGTCTTTTTCCTTTATGAGACATGCGTCCAACGAAAGGCTCCCTTGTGTAAAACTCGACCGCGTTTGGTGTCCGGAAACATCATTTTGAGTCCCATAGACGCAAATTATACGGCATCGATCACCGCATCCACTTCTTTTCTCAGATCATTGTAACTAACGGCTGTAAAACCGAGGCTTTTGATTCGACCGAGAGAAATGGTTTTGTTGTCGCCGCATTGCTCGTTGATAATCTTTGTGGGAACAATATAAAACTCCCAATTATTGAGGTTTAACGGATACGATTCTTCTTCGGTAATTCCTGTATTTAAACAAAAAATATACAAATCATTCTGGCGGATCAGCTCGGTGTTACCGCTCGTTTTATCGTATCCTCCGTTCGATTTGTGAATGTCAAACACGCGCTGTTTTGAGATTTTTCCGTCGGCATTAAAAGAATGATAATAGGATGTTTCCTTGATTTCTACACGCTTATTTCGATATGTTAAATCCCATAAAGTCCAGTATTGATCGTTCTGCGATTCGTGTATATCCAGCGCCTTTGCAACGATAAATTCTGCGATGGTGTCTTGAAGATCAAAAATATTGGAATAGTGAAATCGCCAATAATCCAACATGGTAAATCCGACATCAGCGTTATCAAAAGAAAATGTTTCCTCCCCGCTCAATTGCTTTCCCATTTGCATCACCTCAATTTAAATATTACCAACGGATAGGAGGGCGTCACGAAACGACTGTAGGTGTCACGCTAAAAATATCATTTCAATAGTTGATTCAACCCAAACAACATCTTCTTCAATGCAGCAGAAAACGGTGATTTCATTATCGTTGTTGTGGTATGCCTGAATCAACGAACAATCGACATCAATTAACAACCTGTCTTTCTGCCAATCGGGATACATAGCTTCTATCCGCTCACAGATCGACTTAAAACAACTGACATCGTATTGTGTTGCAATTACATACTCAAACATACTGCGTTCCCCTTGTATTATTTCCCATTGTTTTGCTTGGTGGTGTTCCTCTTGGCTCCCTCTTGAGGGAGGCAGGGTTGGTGGCTACTATATTCAGTATAGCATAATCCTTTGGTTTTGTAAATGAAGCATCGGCTTCACCGATATGAAGCGGCGGCGATGCCGCCATTTTGAGTGTCGGCGGCAAATAGATGTGAGCGAATGTATGGTCAGCCTGACCTTTTCCCCAATTCAAGGCTTTTCTTGACAAAAGAGCATATATATGGTATAATCGAACAAACGTTCTTTATTGAATATATGATTGGGCGATTAAACCATCAAGGGCAACGTATAAGCATAAGAGTAGAGATTCCGAGAAAAACCGGAGTCGGAAATGTATCATTTATAACCGGATGGATGGTAAAACCAAAAGGCACTGTGAAATTGAATACGCCATATGGAGGAAAATAACAATGAAAGAAATGGATTGTATCGAAGTAATTGTTGAAAAAGAAAAATACGCAAAAGATGGTATTCATAAAGGTATGCAAGGGTGGATATGTGATGAAAGTGTTCATAAAGGTGCTTGGCTCGTAAATTTTCCACAATACGGAGATCATGAAGATATCGCTACAATTGGAATTGATGAGAACGATATGGTCTTGCTTCCGAATGGCATGGACGCGCGTGTGAATGAACGAATCAAAGCAGAGTTTGAGGGTGCGTAAACGGACTACGACTCGCAAACCGATGGTTTCCATGTAGACCAACTATAAAAAGTCAAGCAGCAAAATGAGAAATATTATCAGAGAAAGAAACGTCTTTTGAGAGGATGGCAAAGAGTACACGAACAAGCTTTTTCGCCACATGAGATGTAGCGACAGAGTAATGCTTTTTCTCAGAAA
>JAFQFZ010000069.1 GCA_017398425.1 Clostridia bacterium
ACCGTCCGGTTAAGTGAGACTCCAAATCTTTGATTTGGATAGTCGAACTTATGCATGCGAAGGCAAAGCCTGAGTCGAAGGACGGTTTTTAGCCCCGTTGGAGTTGATCAAGCTTCCGTTTTTACATGAACCAAAAGACGAGCACTTGCTACCTCCTTGAGGCGCGTCGCACTTCCACCCCCCTTCACGGGTGGTCTTTTTGTTTTGCCCGAAGGGTCTTGCGGACCACCGAGGACGGTGGTCCCTACGTCAAGCAACGGCGTCGTTTCGGCGCGGATGAATCCGCGCCCTACGCAATCCAATACATGTTTCGTAGGGGAGGGCTTCCATGCCCTCCCGTGAAGGGCGCACGCTTCAGGCGCTCTTCTACGTCAGGCAACAGCAACCTCGTAGGGAACGGATTCATCCGTTCCGTTTCGGGATCGTGCGGGCGCGGAATCCTCCCACCGCCTCACGGCGGTCCCCCCTCCTTTGACAAGGAGGGTTATGGGGTGGCAAGAGACACGGATTTTATAAAAAATAAAAATACATCTTTACAAACCGCATCGGGCGTGCTATACTACATAAGGTTGTGCGCCTTGCGCACACGAAAGCCGATCACCCGGGCGGCGGAGTATGCCCGCTTTTTGGGACGCCTTGGTTCCCCGATCTGGGTCTTTTGGCCAATATTAAAGAAAGGTGGTAAATCATTATGATGTTACCCGAGCAAAAGCAAGAAATCATCAAAGCCTACGCTACCCACGAAGGCGACACCGGTTCTCCCGAGGTTCAGATCGCTGTGTTGACCCGCCGCATTGCGGATCTCACCGCGCACCTGAAGGATCATCCGAAGGATCACCACAGCCGCCGCGGCCTGCTCAAGATGGTCGGTCAGCGTCGTGGTCTGCTGCAGTATCTCATGAAGAAGGATATCGAGCGTTATCGCGCGATCATCGAGAAGCTGGGCATCCGTAAATAAGTCGGCTTTTGAGGCAGGCGGAAACCGTTCCGCCTGCCTCAAACTGCACAAACGCCTACCGTTTGTGTGCAAAAAAAGGAACCACGCGAGGCGACTTTCGGTCGTTTTAGCGATGAAGCGGCGGCTGAAAAGTTCCGCTGTCAACCGCGGCTTTATTGCTAAAACCCCTGTCGCCTCGCCATGAAAAATCAAAGGAGGCAACAAACTATGTCTATGAGCAAAATCGAAACGTTCGATTCCTACAAAGTGTTCGAAACGACGCTCGCGGGTCGTCCGCTCGTCGTCGAGACCGGCAAAGTGGCGCAGCTCGCCAACGGCTCCTGCTTGGTTCGCTACGGCGAAACGGTGGTGCTGTGCGCGGTGACCGCGTCCGCCAAACCCCGTGACGGCATCGACTTCTTCCCGATGTCCGTGGATTACGAAGAAAAACTCTATGCGGTGGGGCGCATTCCCGGTTCGTTCCAACGCCGTGAAGGTCGTCCGTCCGAAAAGGCGATCCTCACCTCCCGCGTGATCGACCGCCCGATCCGTCCGCTGTTCCCCAAGGATATGCGCAACGACGTGTCCATCGTCTGCACCGTCATGTCCGTGGATCCGGATTGCCCGCCCGAGACGACGGCGATGATCGCCGCCTCCATCGGTATCTCCATCTCGGATATTCCGTGGGCAGGTCCGATCTCCGGCGTGGTCGTGGGTCTTGTGGACGGCAAGTTCGTCATCAACCCGACCGAAGAGCAGGAGAAGGTCTCCGAAATGCACGTGACCGTCGCTTCGACCGCGGATCTTGTCGCGATGATCGAAGCCGGCGCGAACGAAGTGGACGACGAGACCATGTTCGACGGCATCATGGCGGGTCACGAAGCCAACCAGAAGATCGTGTCCTTCATCAACGACATCGTCGCGGAGATCGGCAAGCCGAAGTTTGCGTTCACCTCGAACGATCCCGATCCGGAGATGTTCGAAGCGATCAAAGAGTTCGCGATCGAAGACGTGAAGTTCGCGCTCGACACCGACGACAAGCGCATCCGCGACGAGCGTTTGCTCCCCGTGTACGAAGCGGTGCACGCGAAGTTTGACGAGGTGTACGCCGACCAGATCGAGAAGATCGACGAGTGCATGTACAAGCTGCAAAAGTTTGTGGTGCGCCGCTGGTTGCTCGACGAGGGCAAGCGTGTGGACGGTCGCGGCATCAACGAGATCCGTCCGCTGGCTTCGGAAGTCGGCGTGCTGCCCCGCGTGCACGGTTCGGGTCTGTTCACCCGCGGTCAGACGCAGGTGCTGACCATCGCGACCCTCGGCAACACGAAGGACGCGCAGCTGCTTGACGGCATCGACAACGAGACCGAAAAGCGCTATATGCATCACTACAACTTCCCGTCCTACTCGGTGGGCGAGACCAAGCCGTCCCGCGGCCCCGGCCGTCGTGAGATCGGTCACGGTGCGCTGGCGGAGCGTGCGCTCCTGCCTGTCATCCCGAGCGTGGAAGAGTTCCCCTATACCATCCGTCTGGTGTCCGAGGTCGTGTCCTCCAACGGCTCCACCTCGCAAGGCTCCATCTGCGGCTCGACGCTCGCTCTGATGGATGCGGGCGTGCCGATCAAGGCGCCTGTCGCCGGTATCTCCTGCGGTCTTGTGACCGAGGGCGACCGCTTCATGACGATGGTCGACATCCAGGGTGTCGAAGACTTCTTCGGCGATATGGACTTCAAAGTCGGCGGTACCAAGAAGGGCATCACCGCGATCCAGATGGATCTGAAGGTGCACGGTCTGACCCCGGCGATCATCAAGGAAGCGCTCCAAAAGACGCACGTCGCGCGCGACTACATCCTCGATGAGATCATGCTCAAAGCCATTCCCGCTCCGCGTGAGGAGCTTTCCAAGTGGGCGCCCAAGATGCTCTCCACCAAGATCGACGTGGACAAGATCCGCGAAGTCATCGGTAAGGGCGGCGCTGTCATCCAGAAGATCTGTGCCGAGTGCAACTGCAACGTCGACGTGCAGGAAGACGGCTCCATCTTCATCACCGCCATCAACAGCGACGATGCGTATCGTGCGCTGGCGGTCATCGAGACCATCGCGAAGGATCCCGAGATCGGCGCGATCTACAAGGGTCGCGTGACCCGTTTGATGACCTTCGGTGCGTTTGTGGAGATCGCTCCCGGCAAGGAAGGCCTCGTGCACATCTCGAAGCTCGACCTCAAGCGTGTGGAGAAAGTCGAAGACGTGGTCGCCATCGGCGACGAAGTGATCGTCAAGGTCACCGAGATCGACGAGCAGGGTCGCATCAACCTCTCCCGCCGCGATGCCCTCATCCAGATGGAAGGTCTCAACCCCGATGACTATCAGGACAGCGGCAACAACGAAGGCGGCCGTCCGCCCCGCCGCAACCGCGACGGCGGCAACCGTCCGCGTCGCCACAACTAATTGACTGTCAGCAACCATACAATAACCGCCACCCGATTCGGGTTGGCGGTTATTGTGCGGTTATAAAGAAAATACCATTTGTGCGTGCCGATAAGCAAGGTTTGCATCGGCGCGCACAAATGATGTTTTAAAAGAGGGAACCCTTTATGACTTCAAAAGAACCGGTTACACAATCTATTCCGACATCGTTTGAGGAGCTCGGGCTTTCGCAGGAAACCAAAAAAGCGCTCGCGAAGATGGGTATCAGCGCGCCGACCGAGGTGCAGGCGAAGACCATTCCGCTGATGATGGACGGCTACGACATCATCGCCAAAGCACCCACTGGCACGGGCAAAACCTGCGCGTTCGGTATTCCGCTGCTCGAATGTCTCGACCTGCAATGCCGCGACATTCAGGCGATCGTCGTTTGCCCGACGCGTGAGCTGTGCGTGCAGATCACGCAGGAGCTTCGCGACCTCGCGACCTACCGCCCCGAGGTACGCATCGTCAGCATCTACGGCGGTCAGCCGATGGGCAAACAGCTCGATGCGCTCAAGAAGAAGCCGCACATCGTCGTCGCGACACCCGGTCGTTTGCTCGACCACATGAAGCGCGGCACGGCGTACATCGGCAACGTCTACACGGCGGTGCTCGACGAAGCGGATGAGATGCTCAAAATGGGCTTTATCAAAGACGTGCGCCGCATCCTCGGCGACACCCCCGCCGACACGCAGGTCGTCATGTTCTCGGCGACCATGTCGCGCGAAGTGATGGACGTTGCGTGGGAGTACCAAAAAGCGGCGGTGGAAGTCAACGTGGCGGCGTCGGGCGAGAACCGCCCGAAGATCGCGCAGTTTGCGATGAATTCGACGGGCGATCAGCGCGTCAAGGATATGGAGCGCTTGATCGATGCGCTCGGTCTCAAGCGCGTGATGGTGTTTTGCAACACGAAGTCGACGGTGCGTTGGCTCGATTTGAAGCTCAAGAAAAACGGACGCTCGGCAGACTGCCTGCACGGCGACATTCCGCAGTCGCAGAGAAACCGCGTGATGGCGGCGTACCGTCAGGGCGCGTTTGAGATCATGGTCGCCACCGACGTGGCGGCGCGCGGCATCGACGTCGACGACGTGGAGGCGGTGTTCAACTTCGACATCCCCGACGAGAACGAATATTATCTGCATCGCATCGGTCGTACGGGGCGTGCCAAGCGTTGCGGCGCGGCGTTCACCTTTATGTCCACGACCATGCCGCACGACGACACCTACCGTCTGCGCGACATCAAGAAATACACCCATTCGGACATCCTCGACATCGTGTGGAACGAGGAGGGGCAGGTCGTGCTGAAAGAGGACGGCACCCCCATTGCGACGCTTCTCGAGAACGGTGCCGAGTCGCGCGTGTACGAAGAATGAGGAGGACGGTCGCATGAAGAAGATGATGACGATCGTGTGGATCGCGCTGGTGGCGATCGGTCTTTTGACGGTCGCGGCGAGCATCGTCGTGCCGTTGTGCTCGGCAAAGCCGCCTTTGTCCGAGTCGGTGGCCCTCATCGGTCTCACCGCCGAGCAGTCGCAGGATCTGTATGCGGAGCTCTACGGCATGAACAGCCAAGGTCTGTGGACGGCGCTCGGCATCGCCGGCGGCATCGTTGCCGTGATCGGTGCCGTGCCCCTGACGGTGACGCTGGTGAAACACCGCAAGCCGAAGACAAAAAAGAAGAAATAAAAAAATGAGGTGCAAATTTGCACCTCATTTTTTGTTTGTAGGGGAGGAACAGCCTTCCCCTTGAGGGGAGGGTGGCATTTGCGGAGCAAATGACGGATGCACCCCAGGGTGGTCTCTCTTGACGCTTCGCGTCAATTCACCTTCAGGTGTAGCCGCCGCAGGCGGCGTTGAGGAAGCTAACGGACGCTGACGCGTCCTACACCTCATCAGTCTCGCCTACGGCTCGACAGCTTCCCCTCAAGGGGAAGCCTGTTGCGGCATCCGCGCCGCTTTTTTGGTTTTTGTAGGGGACGACGCCCACATCGTCCCGTTTCACCAAATCACGGTTTCTCCCTCCGTCAAAACCTGCGGTTTTGCCACCTCCCTCGTCAGAGGGAGGCAAGAGGTTGCCGTAGGTTTTTGCCTATTCGGGTGGGCGGCATCCGTTTTCTTCACAGATTCCCATACGCTTCGTAGAACGCTTCCGCGTCCTTGCCGCCGAGGGCGGCGGGGGAACCTTTGCGGCTCATAAGCCCTTGATACGTATAGACGATGACCTTGTCGACATAGGGGGAGACGGCGTTGAGCTGGGCTTTGAGGCGTTCGATCGTCGCGGGGATGAGCGCACTGCGGTACACGTCGCCCGCAAAATCGAAGATTTCGGTATCGACCCAAAGGGCGGGACCGTTTGCCTTGTCGTGCGCTTCACGCAAGGCGGCAAAGCGGGCGGAAAGGGCGTCCATCGGCATCTTTTTGACACCGATCTCGTCTTGATAGGCGATGATGTCCGCCTCAATGCGCGAGAGCTGTTCGACGAACATGTCGTCCGCTTGCAGGCAGTGCGTGCCAAAGGGCGCGACGATCACTTTATGCGTGGCGCACAGCGCCCGCGCTTTGGCGGTGACGGTGTTGATGTAGGCGATGAAGCGTTCGTCAATGTGGTCCCAGATGCACCACTCGTCCGCGATGTACCACCCCGAAAACGACGGGTGATGTCCGTAGCGCGCAAAGAGCGCGTCCATCGCGCGCAGGGCGGTGGCGATGACGGCGGGATCGGTAGAATTGCCGACCGAATCGTTTGTGCCGTAAAAGCCGACTCCGACAAACACCGCTTGCCCCGTCTTGTCCGCCTCCCCGAGGATCGCCTCGATCGCGTCGCGGCAGGCGATGTGGTCGGGGAAGGGGAAGTCTTCAAACGGGAAATACGCCGTGCCGCGCAACGCCGTCGACAGCAGCACCAAGGTGTCCATGCCGAGGGCGGCGGTGTCCTCGACGAGTGCTTGCCATTGTTCCTCCGAAAACGCCGAGAGCGCGTCATGGGTCATGACGCGCTCTGCACGATTCGGATGTTCGATCTCAATAAAGCTACCGCGGATCCGTTTCATAGGCTGCTCTCTCATTTCGTGCTGTCGAGCCAGTTCTTGTAGTCGGTGTAGAGCGTTTCGGCGGTCTCAAAGCCGCAACGCGCAATGCCGCCGGGTTTCGTCATCATGCCCTGATAGGCGTAGATGATGATCTTCTCGACAAACGGGGAGATGGCTTCCATCTGCGCCTTCACGCGCTCCCACGGAGCAGGCTTGAGTGCGGACTGATACACCTTGCCCTCAAACTCGAACACTTCCATGTCCGCCCAGATCTTGGCGCGACCCGCTTTTTCGTGAGCTTTCCACAGACCTTCGTAGTACGCCGCTTCCTGCTCGACGAGCGTCTTTTGTACGCCGACCTCATCCTGATAGGCGATGATGTCAAGGTCGAGGGATTCGAGCTGTTTGACGTAGAGGTCGTCGGGCTTGGTGATGCGCGTGCCGTAGGGACCGATGATGGTCTTGTTCTTCGGGTTCAGGCGACGCGCTTCGGCGGAGATGGTGTTGATGTACTTGATGAAACGATCGTCAAAGTGACCGTCGATCTCCCATTCGTCGGGCATGTACCAACCCTCGATGCACTTGTGGTGACCGTACTGCTCGGAAAGGATGTTCATCGCTTTCAGCGAACGGTTGATGACGGCGGGGTCGGTGGTGTTGACATCGGGTTGCACCCAGTCGCCGTAGAAACCGGCGGAGAGGAAGATCTTTTGACCCGTCTTGTCCGCCTCGTCGAGCAGGACTTCCAGCACGTTCTCGCAGGCGAGGTGCTTGGCGTAGGGGAACTCATCGAATTTGTAATAGGTCTCGAAATAGAGCGCCGTCGCCATCAGCACGAGGGTGTCCATGCCGAGCTCGGCGGTCTCGCGCACTTTGGCGCGCCATTGCTCCTCGGTGAAGGACCACATGGCGTCGTTGTAATACTTGCCTTCGGCGCGGTTGTGATGATCGAATTCAAAGAAGGTACCGGTGATGGGCTTGATCATTGTGAACACTCCTTTTGGATAATCGGTTACATATTTTCGACCGCGTCGATGCCCAGCACGTCGAGGTGCATGAGCAACACGTCGCGGGTCAAGCGACACAGATTCACGCGGGATGCACGCTTTTCGGCATCCGCTTCGTTTGCCACGGGGCAGTCGTGATACATCTTCGAGAACGCCTGGGCGATGAGGTAAGCGTTTTCGCACACGAGGTTCGGCGCTTGCTCAGCGAGTGCTTTTTCAAACGCTTCGGCGGTGAGCAGGAGCTTCAAAACCAGTTCGCGCTCGGCATCCTCGGTGATGACAATGGGTGCAGACGCTTCGGCGTCGATCTTTTTCAACACGGAATGGATGCGGGTGATGTTGTACAGCAGGTAGGTACCCGTCTTGCCCTCGAAGGAGAGGAACTTATCCATATCGAAGATGTAGTCCTTGGCGCGGTGGTTGATGAGATCGCCGAACTTGATGGCGGCGACACCCACCTTCTCGGCAACGGTGCGCTTCTCCCCGTCGGAGAGGGAGTTGAGGTAGTCGGAATTTTTGAGCTTGTCGAGCGCCGCTTCGGTGACGGTCTCGAGAAGCGTTTGCAGCTGCATCACGCCGCCGTCGCGCGTCTTGAACGGCTTGCCGTCCGCACCGTTGATGGTGCCGAAACCGAGGTGCTTGAGGTCACACGCATCGGGAACGAGCGACGCCTTCTTCGCACAGCGGAACACCTGATCGAAGTGCAGGCTTTGGCGCTTGTCGACGACATACCAGATCTTTTCGGGCGCGTAGTCCCTTTGACGCTGGATGATGGTGGCAAGATCGGTTGTGGCGTAGAGACTCGAATTGTCGGATTTTTTGATGATGACGGGGGGCATCGGCGCGGTGTCCTCTTCGGTGGCGAGGTCGACGACCAGTGCGCCCTCGCTTTCACGCAGGAGACCCTGCTCACGAAGAGTGGCAACGAGCGGTTCGACGAATGCTTCTGCGTCGCTTTCTCCGAGCCACAGCTCAAAGAAGACGTTCAAGCGGTTGTAGTTTTGTTTCAGATCCTCCACCGACACGCGCAGGATCTCCTTCCACAGCGCCATGAAGCCGGGACGACCGCTTTGCAGTTCGTAGGTCGCTTGCTGGGCGGTCGCTTTGAACGCGTCGTCCTGCTTCGACTTGCCGCTGGCAAAGGGATACACCTCCTGCAGAAGGTCGACGTCGAGCGTCGGGACGTCATCGGTGTCGGCGTTGAAATCGTCGGCAAACACGCGCCACTCAGGGTTGCGCTCGCGCAGTTCCGCAATGACGAGACCGATCTGCAGACCCCAGTCACCGAGGTGGATATCGCCGATGGTGCGGTAGCCGCTCGCTTTGCACAGGCGCTTGATCGCTTCGCCGATGATGGCGGGACGCAGGTGACCGATGTGAAGAGGCTTTGCGACGTTCGGTCCGCCGTAGTCGACGATGACGGTCTTGTCCTTGCCGACCTGCTCGACGAGCGGGCGCTCCTCGGTGCCGAGGACCATCGCCATCGCGGCGAGCGCCTCATCCTTGAGGGTCAGGTTCAAAAAGCCGGGCATGGCGACTTCCGCTTTGGCGAACATCGGGTTTTCGGCGAGCTTCGCTGCGACATCGCCGGCGATCATCGCGGGGGCTTTGCGGTGGAGCTTCGCACCGCCGAACGCGCCGTTGCACTGGAACTGGCAGAGTTCGGGACGGTCGGACACCGTCACGGTACCGAGCGAACGGTCGTAGCCGCACGCTTCAAACGCGTCGGACACGACCAGGGTCAATTGTTTGGTTAAGGTCATTTGAAAACACTTCTTTCGTGGAAAAACTAACAGCCGTTCACACTACGGGCGTGACGGTGAAGGTCAAACGGTGGGAGGAACAGTCGCTTCCCGCTTTGAGCGTGTAGCACACGTCCGCTTGCCCGCCCGAGGCGGTAAGCGCCGCGTGGTAGCGGGAGGCGTTCGTCGTCAGCGGTAACGCGCCGAACGGCGTTTGGTACAGGCACTCGCGGTCGATGCCGACGACGATGGTCAACACGCACGTATAGTCGCCGCGGCGAATCAGCTCAAGCGTGTCACGGTAGAACCGCACGGTGGTCAGCGTGTTGCCGAGTCCTTCGTCGCCGCTCGGCTCGCGGTAGGACAGCTCCGTATAGTCGTCGAACGTACGCAAAAAGCCGTCGATGGTTTGGTCGGTCTGCCCTGTTTCGCCGTCGCTCGTGACGGCGGATTGCAGACGGATGGTCACTTTCATCGCCGCACCTCATTCCTGAAAAGCGGCGGTGTCCACCATGGACACGTCATCGCTGACGGCGCGTCCGAGGAACATCTGCGCCACATCCGAGAAGCCTTGCGGCGTGTCGGACACAAAGAAGCGGCAACCGCCGTCGCCGTTTTCGCACAGCGCGTCGGCTTGTTGTAAGAGGACGTGCGCCGCCTTGGCGGTCTCGCGTCCCGAATCGATGAGGGTTACGCCGTCGCCCAAAATATCCTGCAGGATGGGGGCGAGGAGCGGGAAGTGGGTGCAACCGAGGATCAGGGTGTCGATGTCCGCCTCGATGAGCGGTTGCAGATACCGCTTCGCCGTCGCGATGGTCACCTCGTCGTCGCGGTCGATCCAGCCGTTTTCGACGAGCGAAACAAACAGCGGACACGCCTTGGAAAACACCTGCACATCGGGGCGTTCTCGGCGCATGGCGTAACCGAACGCGTCCGTTTGCACGGTGGCGGCGGTGCCGAGTACGCCGATGCGTCCGCTCTTGGTGGCGGCGACCGCCGCCTTGGCGGTGGCATCCACCACACCGATGGCGGGCACGTCCTGCGCTTTAAGCACCTCCGCGCCGACGGAGCTTGCCGTGCCGCAGGCGGCGATGATCAGCTTGACGTCGAACTTGCGCAAAAAGCGGCAATCCTCGGCGGTGTAGCGACGGATGGTGTCGGGACTGCGCGTGCCGTAGGGGACGCGACCCGTGTCACCGAAATAGACGATATTCTCTTTTTCAAGTTCTTTGAGGAGCTGGCGCACCACGGTCAGTCCGCCCAGCCCCGAATCGAACACACCGATGGGGCGATTGTCCATGGGTCTTCACCTTCTTAGGGTCAATCTTCGTCGAGCTTGAGAACGGCCATAAACGCCTCCTGCGGCACTTCGATGGTGCCGAGCTGGCGCATACGCTTTTTGCCTTCCTTCTGCTTTTCGAGGAGCTTCTTCTTACGGGTAATGTCGCCGCCGTAGCACTTGGCAAGCACGTCCTTGCGCATCGCGCGCACCGTTTCGCGGGCGATGACCTTGCCGCCGATGGCGGCCTGGACGGGCACTTCAAAGAGCTGGCGCGGGATGTTTTCCTTCAGCTTTTCGCACATACGGCGCGCACGCGCGTAGGCGTTGCCCGAGTAGACGATGAAGCTGAGTGCGTCGACCATGTCGCCGTTTAAGAGGATGTCGAGCTTGACAAGCTCGCTCTTGGCGTAGCCCTTGAGCTCGTAGTCGAAGCTCGCGTAGCCGCGGGTGCGCGACTTGAGCGCATCGAAAAAGTCGTAGACGATCTCGTTCAAGGGCAGTTCATAGTGAATGTCGACACGGGTGGGATCGAGGTATTTCATATCCTTGAACACACCGCGGCGCTGTTGGCAAAGCTCCATGATGTTGCCGACGAAATCGTTCGGGGCGAAGATGTGCGCGTCGGTGATGGGCTCTTCCGCCATGGCGATCTGCGCGGGGTCAGGGTAGTTCGTGGGGTTGTCGATGTAGGTTACCGTGCCGTCGGACATGGTGATGCGATAGATAACCGACGGGGCGGTGGTGATGAGGTCGAGGTTGTATTCGCGCTCGAGGCGTTCTTGGATGATCTCCATGTGGAGAAGACCGAGGAAGCCGCAACGGAAGCCGAACCCGAGTGCGACGGACGTTTCCGGTTCAAAGGTGAGCGCGGCGTCGTTGAGCTGGAGGCGTTCGAGTGCCTCACGCAGGTCTTGGTAATGCGCGCCGTCCGCGGGGAACACACCGCAGAACACCATCGGGTTGACCTTGCGGTAGCCGGGGAGCGGTTCGGGTGTCGGGCGAGAGGCGAGGGTGACGGTGTCGCCCACGCGCGCGTCACCCACCGTTTTGATGGAGGCGGCGATGTAGCCGACTTCGCCCGCTTGCAGGATGCCCGTCGGTTCGGGACGCGAGGGGCGCATCACGCCCACTTCGGTCACGTCAAACTCCGCGCCCGTCGCCATCATGCGAATGCGGTCGCCCGTCTTGACACAGCCTTCCTTGACACGGATGTAGACGATGACGCCTTTGTAGCTGTCGTAGTAGCTGTCGAAGATGAGTGCCTGCAAGGGCGCTTCGGCATCGCCCTTCGGGGCGGGGATGTATTCGACGATCGCTTCGAGCACCTGCTCGATGTTCAGTCCCGATTTTGCCGAGACCATCGGGGCGTAGGACGCATCGATGCCGATGATGTCCTCGATCTCCTGTTGCACCTTTTCGGGGTGTGCGGCAGGCAGATCGATCTTGTTGATGACGGGGACGACCTCGAGGTCGTGCTCGACGGCGAGGTAGGTGTTGGCGAGCGTTTGCGCCTCGATGCCTTGGGACGCATCGACGACGAGGAGTGCGCCTTCACACGCCGCCAGCGCACGCGACACTTCGTAGTTGAAGTCCACGTGACCGGGGGTGTCGATGAGGTTGAAGGTGTAGGTCTCGCCGTCGTTCGCCTTGTAGTTGAGCGTGACGACGTGCGCTTTGATGGTGATGCCGCGCTCGCGTTCGAGATCCATGCTGTCGAGCAACTGCTCTTCCATGTCGCGCTTTGCCACGGTGTTGGTCAGCTCGAGGATACGGTCCGCGAGTGTCGATTTGCCGTGGTCGATGTGCGCGATGATACAAAAATTGCGGGTTTTATCGAGTGATGCAGGCAAGGCTTGCACCTCCTATGGTTTAAGCCGACCGAATGGGGATCCGTTTGTCGGTGTGATTTTGAGTGGTGCGTGTCGGTTGGTGGCAGTGAAAACGATCAATCCAACTCGTTCATCGTCAGACCGGTGATCAGCTTCGGGTAGAAGTAGGTGGATTTTTGCGGCATCTTTTCGCCTGCCGCCGCGACGCCTTGGATCTCCGAGACGCGGGTGGGGTTCAAGAGGATGGCGCATTGATAGGTGCCGTTTTGCACGCCGTCGATCGCTTCGCCGAGGATGCGGGTGTAGGTCAGGTTGATCTGTTGCGCCATGTTCTCCTTGTCGATGCCGAGCACGCGCTCGAGAACGCCTGAGTGCAGGACGTTGACGTCGAGCTGACGGGACACGGCGGATTCCTCGGGCAGGAGGCTATCCATCAGCGTGTCGTTGGTGAGCGTCAGGAGCGCGGAGGTCTCACCGCCCGCGTAGACGACGAACGCTTTTTTGCCCGCGTCGTAGGCTTCGGCGAGCTTTGCCTGTGCGTCGTCGAGCGTCAGATCGCGTTCGACGGCGAAGTCCGCTTCGCACGCCGTGAGGAGCTTGTTCACGTCAAAATCGGGCAGGTCGCGCAGGAGACGATGCGTCGGGAACACGACGAGTCCCGGATGGCTCATCTCGACGAGCATCATCATCACGCGCGCCGCACCGCCGACGGGCAGACCCTGCTCGAGACGCCAGTTTTTGTAGTTGAGTGCGGTTTCGTAGCGATGGTGACCGTCCGCAATGTACAGCTTCACGCCGTCAAACGCCGCTTGCACTTCGGCGATCGTGTCCTTGTCGGTGATCGCCCACAGGCGGTGGCGCAGACCTTCGCCGTCGACGAGGTCGTTCAAGGGAGCCGTCTCCATCACGCGGTCGAGGATCGCCTTGGTGTCGGCTTGGTAGAGCGAGTAGATGTCCGAGAAGTTGAAGTTGGTCGCTTTCATGAGGTTCAAGCGGTCGGTCTTCGCCTTCGAGAGCGTCCATTCGTGCGGAAGCACCACGCCCTCCGAGAACGGCGAGATCTCCACCGCCGCCAAAATGCCGCCGACGTTCTTGCGCTCGTTGTCCACTTCGAATTCGATGTCGTAGACGTAGAATGCCGCTTCTTCGTCGCGTGCGAGCGTGCCGTCTTCGCACCAGGCTTTGACGGTCTTGCCCGCCTCGGCATAGGGGTCTTCGCCCTCACGCGGGAGCTCCAGGCGGATGATGTTGTGTTCGTTTTGTGCGAGATACGCGCGGCGTTGTTCGTCGCTGATGATGTCGTAGGGCGGGCAGACCAGTTCGGTCATATCGCCGGCCTCGGCGGAAAAGCGCCATGCGCGAAACGGATATACGTTAGCCATAAGAATACTGCCTCCTAAACAAAGTTATACAGTATATATTCTACCCGACAACCGCCCCGTTCGTCAAGGGGTTTTCTATTATATAAGAGGTTAAATATAAAAAAGAAAACCGCCTGCTTTGTGCAGGCGGTTTTCGCCGGATTTATTCATTCACAAGGTCTTTGAGCATTTGGCGCACATCCGAGGAACTGACCTCGCCGTCGCGGTCGTAATCCGCCGCTTTGAGCGCGTTGTCCGTCAGTTTCGTTTTGCCGAGGATGTGACGGAAGATGGCGGTCGCGTCTTTGGTGGAAACGGCACCGTCGTCGTTGACGTCGCCGGGGATGACCGACAGCGACATCAGCTCAAACGCGTTCCACGTGACGTCTGCGCCGACCGTGCCGTAGACCGACAGCGTGTAGTTGTGCAGGGTGATGACACCCGTTGTGCCGAGCTTGTCGGCGAGGTTGACGTAGCAGTCGAGCGGGGCGGTGAAGTCGACGTTGCTGTCCTTGACGAGCATCGACAACTGTATGCGTCCCGTGCTGCCGTCGGGGTAGCTGAAATTCAGGTGACCGTTGGCGGCACCGATGCCGGGCGTCATGTTCAGGTGGAGATAGGGTGTTTGTTGCAGGTCGACGGTCTTTTCGCAGGTGATGCGCACCGACGGCCACGCAAGCGCGCTGTCGGTGGCGCGGGCGATGGTCAGCGACCCGTCGGCGTTGATAACGGAATCCACCTTGCCGTCGGCGATCGCCACGGCGGACATCGTCGTCGGGAGCAGGCTGTCGCCGTCGCCCGCAAATTCGACATTTTCGCCTTCGTCGCCGAAGAAGAAATAGCTCAGCACCGTTTCCGAGCCGTCCTTCGCGCCGTAGAGCTTCATCGAGTTGAGGATCCAACGGCGCTCGGCGGTGGCGTACTTGCGCATATCGATGCACCCTGTGACCGAGGTCTTTGCGTATTGTGCACGCCCGTTTTCAAAGAGCGCGTCCCATGTTTCGCCGCTTTCGCTGAGCTCGGCGCCGTCTTTCGAGGCGTCAAAGAAGGTCAGCCACGGCGAATAGTTGGAGTTGCTGTAGAGGGAGAAGGTGAAGTCCGCGCCCGGCTGTACGACCGCTGAGAAGTAGAGGTACGGCGTGACATCAAGGTCGATGTCGATGCCGAGACTGCCGGCGGTCTGATTCGTCGCGGTGAATACGGGACGGTCAAGACCGTTGTGGTTGAAATAGCCGATCAGGTCGACTTTGTGCGAGACGAGCGGCGCCACCTTGGCGGCGTGGTAAAGGATCGGATTTTGCGGGGTGGCGGCGTCACCGTAGGTCGCGTTCGTGGGCCAAGAGAACTTCGGCACCTCCAGCACCGATTCCGTCACCGCAAAGGGAGTGGCATGGGCGTTGACGGCCGCTTCGATCGCCGCCGCTTTGGTGTAGGCCGACATATTGGCGGGACACCAAGCGATGTGCGAGATGTCCGCACCCGTCAGCGCCTTGAAGAAGGTGAGGGCGGCGGTGTAGCGCCCCGCAAGCAGGCTCAGATGGTAGTTGTCGCGGGTCAGCAGTCCGATCTCGGCGGTGCGCGCGTTTTGGATGGCGGTGCCCGTCGGGGACACGATGTCGATGGCGCTGTTTGTCAGAATGTGATCGCACGTCAACGCACAGATCGCTTGGTAGTAGGCGGCGGTGTCGTTGTCAAACACGTTGATGAGCTCTTCGTGAGAACCTTTTTCACCGACCCACGTCATGTTGAACGCGATCTTGGTATCGGAGGACACATAGGAGCGGATGTAATTTGCCAGATTCGTCAAGTTGGTGTAGGACGCGGTGTCCGCGTAGCGACTGCCGTCGCCGGTGCCGTGCTGGATGGAAACGTAGTCCCAATCCTCACTTTGCAGGGTGGCACGGATGGCGTGGTTATAGGTACTTGTCCAGCCGCTTCCCGTGTTGACGAAGTATTCGTAGCCCGCCGTGTTGTTGACGGCGTTGTTGTAGTGTTTGTTGATGGAGCAACCGCCGATGTAGAGTGTTCCGAGCTTGATGTCTTTGACACCCATCGACTTGGCGACATCGGCGAGGTGTTCCATCGTGTCCACGCCGAAGCTGTTGCCGATGCACAGGATCTTCAGGCTTTCGGGGACGGAACCGTCAGGGTTCGGGGAGGAGGTAACCGCCGCGGAAGCGAACGGCACCAACGTGAGCATCAGTGCGCCGCAGAGAATAAGAGACAGCAGTTTTTTCATGGGAAAGCACCTCCGTTTTTTTGAAGTTAGGCGTTGACCAGATCGGTCAGGATCTTACGCACGTCGGTGGAGCTGACCGTGCCGTTTTGATCGTAGTCCGCGCCTTTCAGAGCGTTGCCCGTCAGGGGCATAACGTCGAGAATGTGGCGGAAGATGGCGGTGGCATCTTTGGTGGACACCGCACCGTCGCCGTTGGCGTCGCCGGGGAGGAGGTCGGTCGCTTTGGCGGTATCGAGCGCCGTCCACGTCACGCCGTCACCGACAGCACCGTAGACGGACAGCGTGTAGCAGTCGAGCGTGATCGTGCCGCCCGTTTGCAGTGCCGTGGCGAGGTCAATATACAGATCGATGTCGGAGGCAAAGTCGTCGGCGGTGCCGTGCACCAGCTCGGAGAGACGCGCTTGACCTTGGTTGCCCCACGCGTCGGTGTAGTACAGGAAGCCGTTGGCACTGCCGCCGTTCGTCTTCATCCGCAGATGGAGATAGGGCGTTTCGTGCAGGTCGATTTTTTTGCCTGAGGCGACCTTGACGGACGGCCAGGCGATGTCGCTTTCCGCGGCGCGGGACATCACAAGAGGACCTGCTTTCTCCACCACATAATTCACGCGGCCTTCGGCGTTGGTGAGTTGGTTGACGTCGGTCGGAAGAAGCGATGCGACATCCTGATAACGCGGCGCGTCGGGTGCGCCGTGGGTGACGCTGAATTCGTTGAAGGTGACGGGGGCGTTCGCCGCACCCGCGACAAACATCTTCAGACCCGAGAGCAGTACCGTGCCGTCCGCGCGGATGTACTTTTGCGGAACGATCTCGGACAGCGGGATCGACACGCGGATGTCCTGACCGCCGCTGATGTCCTGACCGCTCGTTTTCACCTGCGGGCAGTACGACGCAACGATCGGCGCGAGTGCGACGGAGGTGTTGGTGTATTCGTGGGTCGGGGTCGCGCCGTCAAAGTAGAGCGCGAGGTTCGCCGCCGCCGTCAGCTCCATGTCGATGGTCAGACAGCTTCCTTCGACAGGGGCAAATACCATCTTCGAGAAACCGGGGGAATAGTGCGCTTCGGGCCACAGTCCCGTCGTGTTGGCAAAGGAGAGCGAGCCGTCGCCGTTTTCGGTGGCGTAAAGCGTGCCGGGGAACAGCACGAGCCAATCCTCCGCGTCAAAGGAGATGAGGCTCTGCGTCCAAGAACCGCTTTGCACCGCAGGGGGATCGTTCGTCGTCACGCGCGGTGCCGACGGATCCTGACGGAAGTGGTTTTGCAGGTAACTGACGATGGTGTCGGTATACACCTGATTGCCTTGATCCGCCAGATGCAGACCGTCCGCGATGAGGAAGGTGTTCAGATCGTAGCCGCTGTCGCACACCGCGTGCATATCGATGAGGTGGGTGTTCGCTTCCGACGCGACCTCACGCATCGCGACGACGTATTTGTCGAGCGCTTTGTTGACGGATTTTTCGGGGTAGAGGTTCGCGCCACCCTGCGAATCATCCGACAGGAACGGCGGTGTCATCAGGATCGGTTCGGCACCGATCGCCCGTACTTCGCTTACAAAGTAGTGCAGGTTTTCCTTGTATTTGGCGGTGGTGACGCGGGGATTCACGCCGTCCTCCAAATAGAAGTCGTTGGTGGCAAAGCTCATGATGACAAAGTCGGGATCTTTGCTCAGCACGTCGCGCTCAAAGCGGGCGCGCCCTTGATCGGTGGTGTTGCCGCCGATGCCGGCGTTGATGAGGTGCATATTGGTGGCTTTGGCAACGGCGCGCGGCCACAGCGACAGCGCGGTGATGCTGTCACCGAAGGTGACGAGCGTCTTGCCGTCCATGACGGGGGCATCCGCCGCCGGAGCGGCCAGCGCCGTCGGCAGGCAGGACAGCATCAGGCACAGCGCCAATGCAACAGTGAGAAAACGTTTCATAGGGCATCCTCCTTGGTGGTTATGCGTTGACCAAATCGCTCAAAATAGCGCGCACGTCGGTGGTGCTGACCGAGCCGTTTTGGTCATAGTCGGCAGCGGCGAGCGCGTCACCCGTCAGCGGGATGATGTCGAGAATGTGGCGGAAGATGGCGGTCGCGTCTTTGGTGGACACGACACCGTCGCCGTTGGCATCGCCGGGCGCGCGCACAGGCTCGACGTATTCCTTCGCGGTCGAGAGCGCGTGCCAGGTCACAGCGTCGCCGCCCACGCCGTAGACGGACAGCGTGTAGTAGTCGAGTGTGATCGTGCCGGTGGTGCCGAGCTTCTCGGCGAGGTTGACGTAGACGTCCGCCTCACAGAAGTCGTTGGCGGTACCGCTGATCAACTGCGAAAGCTGAACGGAATTTTGCACGCCGTAGGCGTTGGTGTAGTACAACAGACCGTTCGCCCAACCGCCGAAGTGGGTAAGGTTCATGTAAAGATAGGGCGTCTCGGAGAGGTTGATCTTTTTGCCCGAGGTGATCTTCACCGACGGCCATGCGATCGCGCTTTCCGCCGAGCGGGTCAGCTTGAGCGAGCCGTCCGCGTTGATGGTGTAGTCCACCTTGCCGTCCACCTGCGACAGTTGCGACGCGGCGGTGGGCAACAGGCTCTCCGCCTGCACAAGGTCGGGCTGATCGGGGGTCGAAGAACCGTCGGTGGTGGTGACGCTCAGCTCTTTGAGGGTGACCTTCTTGTGCGCGGCACCCACCACGAACACCTTCACGCCCGAGAAGACGACGGTGCCGTCCTGGCGGATGAAGGAGGAGGGGATGATGGTCTCAAGCGGCAGGGTGGTGTATACCGATTGTCCCGCGAGAATGTCGTCGCCCGAGGTTTGGAGCGAGGGAACGGCGTTTTTCAGATGTTTGGTCAGCGACACATAGGTGGTATCGTACGCAAGCGTGGGATTCGGACCGTTGAAGAACAAAATAATGTTCGAGCCGGCTTCGAATTCCATGTCGATGGTCAAATAACTGCCCTTGACGGGCGCAGTCACTGCGTCGGTGATGGCGGGAGAGTAATGCACCTCGGGCCAGCCGTTATTTTTGTTGGCGAAGGAGACCGAGCCGTCCGCTTCTTGGATGCCGTAGGCATCGTCGGGATAGATGACGAGCCACTTGTCCAGATCGGTCGGGGCGATGTCCTTGGTCCACACACCGGGCTCGGCATCGGGGGCGGTGGGGTATTCCACGCGCGGTGCCGACGCGTCCTGACGATAGTTCGCGGTCATAAAGTCGCAGATGGTTTCGGTGTAGACCTGATTGCCCAGCGCCGAGAGGTGTACGCCGTCGGCAATGAGGAAGGTGGAAACGTTGTAGCCGCCGTTGTCGCACACCTTGTGGATGTCGATGAGACCGACGCCGTTTGCCGCGGCGACCTCACGCATGGTGTTGACGTAGGTGTCGAGCGCGCCGTTGACGGTGCCCTCGGGATAGAGCGACGGACCGCCCGAAGCGCCCTCGGAAATGAAAGGCGGGGTCATCAGGATGGGGGTCGCACCCAGCGCGCGCACCTTGCTGATGAAGGTTTCCAGATTGGTTTTGTAGGTGGCGAGATCCACGCGCGGATTTTTGCCGTCGGCGCGGTAGAAGTCGTTGGTGCCGAAGCACATGATGACGAAATCGGGATCGTGCGCCGCCACGTCGCGGTCGAAGCGCGCCAAGCCGTGGGCGGTGGTGTTGCCGCCGATGCCGGAGTTGACCAGCTTCATGTTGAGCGATTGTGCCGCGTTCTGCGGCCAGGTGGACAGCGCAGTGATGCTGTCACCGAAGGTGACCAGCGTCTTGCCGTCGAGGACGGGGGCGTCGGCCGCCGGGACAGCACCGGCAAACGGCACCGCAGTCGCCAGCAACAGCAGGGACAGAATGAGGGAGATTGGCTTTTTCATAGAATAAACCTCCTTTAAATATGGAAAACAGAAAAGGGTACACGATTTCCAATATAATAATATCAGTATAACAAAGGGGAGGGGAAAACGCAAGAGGAAAGTTTCGCGATTTACAACGGAAAAGCAACGAAGGAAAAATCGGCGGTTTTGAAAGGTTTTTTGTTTGATACGATTTTAACAAAGCCTGAGAAACGGCGGTGGAAAGGCGTTTTTCGGGTTTTTGAAAATGTGTGAAAAAATTCATTTTTTAAGAGTTTTGCTCTTTACAGAGTTTGAAAAAAGTGATATAGTATATATGTTGCGGAGTATGTCCGCGTAACAGCTTGTTCTACATTATCCTAAAAGGAGGACATAGTTAACATGGCAAGAAAGTTTAAAACCATGGATGGTAACAACGCCGCCGCTCACGTGTCGTATGCGTTCACCGACGTTGCCGCCATCTACCCCATCACCCCGTCTTCCGTGATGGCGGAAGTGACCGACGTGTGGTCTGCGCAAGGCCAAAAGAACATCTTCGGTCGCCCCGTCAAGGTCGCGGAAATGCAGTCTGAGGCCGGTGCGGCCGGTGCTGTGCACGGTTCGCTTGCGGCCGGTGCGATGACCACCACCTACACCGCTTCGCAGGGCTTGCTGCTGATGATCCCCAACATGTACAAAATCGCCGGCGAGTTGCTCCCGAACGTCATCCACGTTTCGGCGCGTGCGCTGGCTTATCATGCGCTGAACATCTTCGGCGACCACTCTGACGTGTATTCCTGCCGTCAGACCGGTTACGCGATGATGTGCTCCTCCAGCGTGCAGGAGGTCATGGACCTCGGCGCGGTGGCGCACCTCTCCACCATCAAGGGTCGCGTGCCGTTCCTCCACTTCTTCGACGGCTTCCGTACTTCTCACGAGATCCAGAAGATCCAAGTGTGGGACTACGAAGACCTCAAAGAAATGGTCGACATGGACGCGGTGGACCGCTTCCGTCGTGAGGCGCTCAACCCCGAGCATCCCGTGCAGCGCGGCACCGCTCAGAACCCGGATATCTACTTCCAGGGTCGTGAGGCGGCGAACACCTACTATGACGCTCTTCCGGCGGTTGTCGAAGAGTACATGAACATGGTCAACGCGAAGATCGGCACGAAGTACAAGCTCTTCAACTACTACGGCGCGCGTGATGCGGAGAACGTCATCATCGCGATGGGTTCGGTCAACGAGACCATCGAAGAAGTGGTGGATTACCTCAACGCGGCCGGTGAGAAGGTCGGCTTGATCAAAGTCCGTCTGTATCGTCCGTTCTCGGTCAAGCACCTGATCGCGGCGCTGCCCAAGACGGTCAAGAAGATCACCGTTCTCGACCGCACCAAGGAGAGCGGCTCCATCGGCGAGCCTCTGTACCTCGACGTTGTCGCGGCGATCGCGGATTCGAAGTATGCCGGCACTCCGGTGTACAGCGGCCGTTACGGTCTCGGCTCCAAGGACACCACCCCGGGTCAAATCGTGTCGGTGTTCCGCAACATGCAGGCGGCGCGCGGCAAGAAGCGCTTCACCATCGGCATTGAGGACGACGTGACCAACCTCTCGCTGAAGGTCAAGGAAGATCCCGACACCACCCCGAAGGGCACCCGCTCTTGCAAGTTCTGGGGTCTGGGTTCGGACGGCACCGTCGGCGCGAACAAGAACTCCATCAAGATCATCGGTGACCACACCAACCTCTATGCGCAGGGCTACTTCTCCTATGACTCGAAGAAGTCCGGCGGTATCACGGTGTCTCACCTGCGCTTCGGCAAGAAGCCGATCAAGTCGACCTACCTGATCAACAAGGCGGACTTCGTGGCGTGCCACAACCCGTCCTATGTCGACAAGTACGACATGGTCAGCGACATTAAGCCGGGCGGCACCTTCCTGCTCAACTGCTCGTGGAACGACGAGGAGCTGGACGCGCACCTGCCCGCCGCGATGAAGCGCTATATTGCGAAGAACAACATCAAGTTCTACACCCTCGACGCGACCCATCTGGCGAAGGGCCTGGGCCTCGGTAACCGCACCAACACCCTGCTGCAGTCGGCGTTCTTCAAACTGGCGAACGTCATTCCGGCGGCGGACGCGGTGCAATATATGAAGGACGCGGCGACCCGTTCGTACTCCAAGAAGGGCGAAGCCATCGTCAAGATGAACCACGACGCGATCGAGACCGGCGCCAAAGAGGTCAAGAAGGTCAACGTGCCTGCCGAGTGGGCGAACGCGGCGGACGAGACCGCCAAGAAGGAAGTCTACGGCGGCCGTCCCGAAATCAAGGACTACATCGACAACGTGCTCGTTCCCGTCAACGCGCAGAAGGGCGATACCCTCCCGGTTTCCACCTTCGTTAAGAACGCGGACGGCACCGTGCCGCTGGGCTCCTCGGCTTATGAGAAGCGCGGCATCGCGGTCGACGTGCCGGTGTGGGTGAAGGAAAACTGCATCCAGTGTAACTTCTGCTCCTATGTCTGCCCGCACGCGGTCATCCGCCCGGTCATCATGACCGAGCAGGAGGCGAATGCGGCTCCCGCGAGCATGGAATACAAAGCGGCTACCGGTCTGCCCGGTATGGAATTCGCGATGACCGTGTCGGTCCTCGACTGCACCGGTTGCGGTTCCTGCGCCAACGTCTGCCCGGGTATGAAGGGCAACAAGGCTCTCGTGATGAAGCCCCTCGAGGAGTGCCTCGACGCGGAAGAGGGTTACCTCTACGGTCAAGCGCTGCCCGAGAAGGCGGAAGTTGCGGAGAAGTTCAAGTCCACCACCGTCAAGGGCAGCCAGTTCAAGCAGCCCCTGCTCGAGTTCTCCGGTGCTTGCGCCGGCTGCGGCGAGACTCCGTATGCGAAGCTCGCGACTCAGCTGTTCGGTGATCGTATGTATATCGCCAACGCGACCGGTTGCTCCTCCATCTGGGGCGGTTCGTCGCCCTCCACTCCCTACACCGTCAACAAAGAGGGTAAGGGTCCGGCTTGGGCGAACTCGCTGTTCGAGGACAACGCGGAGTTCGGTTACGGCATGTTCCTCGGCGTGACGGCTCGTCGTCAGCGCCTGGCGGACATCATGACCAAGTTTGCCGCCGGCGAGGCGGAGGCTCCCGCGGCTCTGAAGTCTGCGGCGGCCGAGTGGCTCGAGAACAAGGACGACGCCGAGGGCTCTAAGGTCGCGGCGGCGAAGGTCGAAGCGGCGCTCGATAAGGCGATCGCGGACGGCAAGAACGATCCGATGTACGCGGAAGCCAAGAAGGCGGCCGACGTGCTCGTTAAGAAGTCCTTCTGGATGCTCGGCGGCGACGGCTGGTCTTATGACATCGGCTTCGGCGGCGTCGATCACGTCCTCGCGTCCGGTGAAGACGTCAACATCCTCGTGTTCGACACCGAGGTGTACTCCAACACCGGCGGTCAGGCCTCCAAGGCGACCCCGACCGGCTCGGTTGCGCAGTTCGCGGCCGCCGGTAAGGCTGTGAAGAAGAAGGACCTCGGCGCCATCGCGATGAGCTACGGCTACGTTTACGTCGCGCAGGTCGCCATGGGTGCGGATATGAACCAGTGCATCAAGGCCTTCAACGAGGCGGAGAGCTACCACGGTCCGTCCCTCATCATCTGCTATGCGCCTTGCATCAACCACGGTATCAAGGGCGGCATGGGCATCTCGATGACCGAGGAGAAGAAGGCGGTTCAGGCCGGCTACTGGCATCTGTATCGCTTCGATCCGCGCAACGAGAACTCCTTCTCGCTCGACAGCAAGGAGCCCAGCGAGTCCTATCGTGACTTCATCATGGGTGAGGTCCGCTACAACTCGCTGACCCGTTCCTTCCCGGATCGTGCGGAAGAGCTGTTCGCGGCAGCGGAGAAGAACGCGAAGAGCCGCTACGAGCACCTCGTGCGCCTGGGCGATCTTTACTCCAAAGCGAAATAAGTTCCGATAACGGCAAGCCCGTCCTCGGTTTGAGGACGGGCTTGTTTTTGGATCATTTAAAAAAACGCACCGTGTCGACTGCACGGTGCGTTTTTTAAACGGTATCGTCTCGAAATTCGGCAATGTCTTCTAAGCGGCATTGCAGGATCGAGCAAAGTTGATTCAACGTGTAGGTACTGACGTTGTCGTTTTTGCGCAGACGATCAAGCTGTCCGCTGCTGAATCGGTATTCTTTTAGGAGTTTGTACTGGGATATACCGCGCGCTTTCATGGTTTCCCACAGCTTGTCGTATACGATCATGGTGTCACCGCCTTGTGTAATCTCATAATAGAGGGATACTTTTTTCTTGACAATAGCCCGCAATCGGGCTATAATTTTTTTGAGGGAATTTGTCGAACGGAGAAGGAGGAAACGGTATGTTTTGTCCGAAATGCGGTGTGGAGTATTGGGATGATCGAAAATGGTGTGATGCCTGCGGTACCAATTTACAGGGATTGCAGGCGGTGCCTGACGGAGACATCGAGGCGGGACCGATCAACCGAAAGGCGTTGCTGGTGTATCTGTATACGGTGCGCGGCTTGGAGTTTACGCAAAATAGCCTTGAGTCCGAGTTGAAACAAAATCTCGCGACGAGAGGGCAGCTTGGGAAAGAGTATTATATCTATAAGCGCACAAAATCTTATACAGCAGAAATTGCAGGTATACCGATCGGTATATTCCTGATTTGGCTAGGGTCGCTTCTTAGACAGGGATATTACATGTATCACGGCGGAGGAACTGCTCTGATTGTTATCGGTAGCATTTTGGCGGTTGGTTGTGTATTGTCTACAGTTGCAAAAATTGTGTACGACGTTGTCCGATATACGCGAGAAACGAAAGCGCAGGAAGAAAGACTGCGCGAAGAACACGAGAAGATACAGCGGTTGAAGAACAGGGAGGCCGAGCTGAAAGTGCGTTTGCAAAACGTGCGTCGAGAGCTCGACAAGGCGTATGCGGTGAACTGGATCCCCGATCCCTGCCGCAGTGTATACGGCGCGTGGTATTTGTATAATTACCTGTCGACGTCGAACGTGTCGTTCAACGAAGCGCTGTTTCATTTCGATTTGGATCGTATCAGCCGCGAGTTGAACCAAATCATGGAAATGCAGCAGCGTATGATCACGGAATTGGCGTATACCAATGCAAGGATGGATCAAGTGGTGGAACAAAACCAGAACATTCTCCAAAGTGCATTGCGACAAGAACGCAATCAAGAACGGATGGTTGAATATCAAAAGGTGGCCAACTCGTATCTGAGCAGCGTTCAGTTTTATAAACAGTATGAATTTTTGCGTGACAATTAAATCGCGCATCACAAAAGCCCCGCCTCGTCCTGAGGCGGGGCTTTGCACTTGCTTTTGCGCGGAGAGGCGGATAAAATACTTGTGTGAGCGGCGGGTTTATGGTATACTGAAAGCATATCGAAAACGAGGTGAAACGACATGAAACGAATCGTGTGCGCACTGGGGGCGTTGACGCTTTTGTTGACGGCGGCGATGCCGACGGCGGCGGTGCCCTATACCGAGCAGGAGCTTGAGGAGTATATGGAAGCGATCTACTGTGAACAAGTGTGGGCGGAGGATTTCGCCGACTATCAGGTGCAGTTTATCGATTTTGATTTTGACGGTCGCTATGAGTTGGTGGCGATGGAGCGCGGCGAGGAATACGCGCCGAAGCAGGCAAGCGTTTATGCGTTTATGGATGCGGAGTTGAGCGGTCGCGGTCGTCTGGAGATCGGCAAGCTGGAGGTTTGCCGCGACCCCGACACGCATGAGCCGTTTGTGATCAACCGCATGGAGAAAGACGGACGGATGTTTCATCAGCAGTTGCGCTACCATGCGGATACCATCAGCATCGGCGCGCACGGCGTGACCGAGGAGTATGCCGCGCGGTTGGAGGATTACGGCTATCGACCTGCGTTTGTGACCAAAGAGCAGTTTTCCCGGGTGAAGGAGTACGCACAGAGCCGTGCGCTGTTTATGGATGCGCATCAAAACACCGTGTATGAAAACGGCGAGCCGCCCATCGTGGAACCGGAGTACGGCGACAGCGCCTCGACCTACACCGACAACGCCCCTCCCGAGGATCTGACGGGCTACTGGATCGGCGGCGGTGTGGTGGCGGTCGGTGTGATCGCGGCGACGGTGGCGTTTGGGATCGTGCGTCGCAAGGCGAAAACCGCCAAATCGAAATCCAAAAAATCAAAATCTACAAAATCGAAGTGAGAAGCAACATATCGCGTGCTTTTTGATAGATGGGTTCGAACCGATCGAGCGTGAGCGGATTGCATCCGCGACCGAGCTCGAAGGTGAAGCCCATGCGCCCCGTTTGTTCGATGAACCAATCCTTGAATCCGCCGTGGGAGGCGAGTTCGTTGGGGGAGGCGGGGGTGTAACCGCTGACGGACGCCAGCAAGCGGGCGGTCATGTGGGCGTGGGAGGGGGTGCGGTCGCCGTACTGCCAGTAGATCTCTTCGCCCTGAGAATGGAGTGCCGCAACGTGGTGAAAAGCCACCCGGCGGCACAGCGCGCAGATCGCTTTGGTCTCGGGTTCGCTTTTGGCGGTGGTGCCGCCGAACTGACGCGCGCCCGGACCGCGGATCCCGTGGCGGCGTTCGATGGCGGCGAGCGCGTCGCGCCCCGCGTCGAAATTGTGATTGAGATCGATGCCGTGGGCGTTGGCCTGCCATACGCCCTTGATGTCGGCACCGTGCACGCGGAGCATCGTGGCGTGACTGCCGCCGCGCCGCGAACCGTGGATGGCGATGTCCACGCCGTCGGGGTTCATCTGCGGCAGGATGACGACGGTGCGCGTGGCGCACACGGTCGTGAAGTCGAACCGACCGGGCACGTCTTCACCGCTGATCTGACGGCACAGATCCTCGCACAGTCGCAAGGCGACGAGCGAGGTGAGCCATTCCTGCGCGTGGAAGGCGGCGGCGAACAGCACGGCGTGATCGCCGTGCCCGATGGACAACGCGTGAAGCGGGCGGTGGCACACACTTTCACCGATGACGGTGTGGTGCAAAAACGGATAGGCGCGGCACAACACCGCGCACAACGCACCGACGGCGTGGCTGTCGGCAATTTGCGGTGTAACGATCGAGGGCATGACGGTTCCTCCTTTAAATATAATACCGTAAATTCTTATGTAAAAGGATGATAGCGTATGAACGACGAGAAATTGATGGAAAAAACGGTGGAAGAAAAAATTATTTTTGACGGACGGATCATCACCGTGTATCACAACAAGGCGATGCTGCCCGACGGCACGACCGCCATGCGTGAGATCGTGGCACATCCGGGCGGTGTGTGCGTGGCGGCGCTGACCGATGACGAGGAGTTGCTCTTTGTGCGTCAGTACCGCTCGCCCTACGATGAGATCGTCACCGAGTTGCCTGCGGGTAAGCTCGAGCGCGGAGAAGATCCGCTCGAGGCGGGTGTGCGCGAGCTGTCCGAGGAAACGGGCGCGACGGCGGAGAGCGTCGTGTCGCTCGGCAAGCTGTATCCGACGCCCGGCTATTGCGGCGAGATCATTCACCTGTATCTGGCGAGGGGGCTGTCGTTCGGCGATCAACACGTGGACGATGACGAATTTCTCGATGTACTGCGCATCCCGCTGTCCGAGGCGGTCGATATGGTGATGCGCGGCGAGCTTCCCGACTCCAAGACGCAAACGGCGGTGCTCAAGGTCGCACGCATGAAGGATCAAGGGGCGCTGTGAGACTCAAAAGCGAAAAGGCTTGCTTTTTGTGAAAAAGCGTGTATAATAAATGGGAAAATATCACATGGCAGCCAGCCATGCGAAAGGAGTTATTTCAAATGAACAACCGTGAAAAATCGATGGAGACAGTTGTCGCGTTGTGCAAAAACCGCGGCTTTGTCTATCCCGGTTCGGACATCTACGGCGGTCTTGCCAACGCGTGGGACTACGGCCCTCTCGGTGTCGAGCTGAAAAATAACGTCAAAAAGGCGTGGTGGAAGAAGTTTGTGCAGGAGAGCCCCTACAACGTAGGCCTCGACAGCGCGATCCTGATGAACCCGCAGGTGTGGGTGGCGTCGGGTCACGTCGGAAACTTCTCCGACCCGTTGATGGATTGCAAGAGCTGTAAGACGCGTCATCGTGCCGACAAGCTGATCGAAGACCACGGCGCCAATCCCGGCGGCTGGAGCTTTGACGAGATGAAAGCGTACATCGACGACAACGGTATCAATTGCCCCGAGTGCGGCGAGCATAACTTCACCGACATCCGTACCTTCAACCTGATGTTTAAGACGTTCCAGGGCGTGACGGAGGACGCGAAGAACGAGTTGTATCTCCGTCCCGAGACCGCGCAGGGCATTTTCGTCAACTTCTCGAACGTGCAACGCACCACGCGCCGCAAGCTCCCGTTCGGCGTTTGCCAAGTCGGCAAGAGCTTCCGCAATGAGATCACGCCCGGCAACTTTATCTTCCGTACGCGTGAGTTCGAGCAGATGGAATTGGAGTTCTTCTGCAAACCCGGCACCGACCTGGAGTGGTTCGCGTTCTGGAAAGAGTTCTGTCATCAGTGGCTGTTGTCGCTCGGGATGAAGGATGAAAACCTCAAACTGCGCGACCACGACCCGAAGGAGCTGTCTCACTACTCCAATGCGACCACCGACTTCGAGTTCATGTTCCCGTTCGGCTGGGGCGAGCTGTGGGGTATTGCGGATCGCACCAACTTCGACCTGACGCAACACAGCGAGCATTCGGGTCAGAAGCTGGAGTATTTCGATCCCGAGACCAACGAACATTACATCCCCTATGTCATCGAGCCGTCGCTCGGCGCGGATCGCGTGGTTCTCGCGTTCCTCTGCGAGGCGTACGACGAGGAGAAGATCGACGAGAAGGACACCCGTGTGGTGCTTCGCCTGCATCCGGCACTCGCGCCTTACAAGGCGGCGGTGCTTCCGCTGTCCAAGAAGCTCGGCGAGCAAGCGAAAGCGGTGCGTGATCGTTTGGCGCCGCTCTTTATGGTGGATTACGACGATGCCGGCTCGATCGGCAAGCGTTATCGCCGTCAGGATGAGATCGGCACGCCGCTGTGCATCACCTACGACTTCGAGTCCGAGGAGGACGGTTGCGTGACCGTGCGCGACCGCGACACGATGGAGCAAGAGCGCGTCAAGATCGAGGTGCTCGCGGACTACATCGCGCAGAAGATCGCGTTCTGATTTATATATGGTTTTTGGGAAGCCCCCAACCGACAAATGTGTTTGTCGGTTGGGGGCTTTTTTGTAAAAAGTCCAAAGCCAAGGAAACCGAAGGCGTAGGCGTACGGAAGTACGGTAGTCCTTCGGTTGACGACGGAAGACAAAACAGTTTCCGTTTCCGTTTTGGCGGTTTGGGCTTTTTTTGTAAAAATAGTTAAAATTTTTTTACTTTTTCCGGTCTTACCCTATTGCAATTTCAGGAATGGTACAGTATAATGGAGAAAAAGTGGAGCAAAAGTTCAGTTTTGTGGTGAAAAGTGGTGGGTTTTTCACTCTTTCCACCGAGTTTTCCACATTTTTTCGAGACCAATCGTGTGAAGAAAGGGAGGTGTTGACCGATGCGCGGGCGTTATTCTCATACCGTGGACGCCAAGGGGCGTGTGTTTGTGCCGGCGAAAATGCGCGAAACGCTCGGAGACACCTTCGTTGTGGCGGCGGTCATGGAACCCTGCATCAGCCTTTACACGCTGGATGGCTGGAACGAGATGCTCCAAAAGCTCGAAGAGCTTCCGATGACGAAATCTCGTCCGCTCCTTCGTTACCTTTCGTCCAACGCCGCCGACGTGCAGGCGGATTCGCAAGGCCGTATTTTGCTCCCGAAGCACTTGATGGAGCACGCCGGTCTTGTCAAAGAGGCACTTATCATCGGCGCGGGTTCCAACCGTGCGGAGATCTGGAATCCGACGACGTATGACGAGGTGGTCGGAGCGATGACGCAGTCGGATATTTTGGCCGACTTTGCGGCTCTCGGCTTGTAACCTTTTTGGGGCGTTTTTTTGGCAGTTTTCACCAAAATCATCCGCCCCAATCTTTTGCAAAATTTACGGAAATTGGTTACAAAATGTTACAAAAAAGCCGTCAAAATGCTTGCACATTGTAACATTTTATGCTATAATGTAACCATTGAAGGACGGTGAACTCGCGTGGCCAAAGTGCCGGGAAGCGGATACCATTTGCCGGTGCTGATGCGCCCCGTGGAGGAGGCACTTGACGTGCGCCCCGACGGCGTGTATGTCGACGGGACGGCGGGCGGCGGCGGTCACTCGTTTGCCATCGCATCGAAGCTCAAAAGCGGTCGGCTCTATGCCCTGGATCAAGATCCGGACGCGATCGCCGCGGCATCGAAGCGACTGGAAGGATTGCCTGCAACGGTGATCCAAACCAATTTTGTGCATATGTCCGAGGTGCTCGCTGAGCGCGGGGTGACGAAGGTGGACGGCATTTTGTTGGACATCGGCGTGTCGTCCCATCAGCTTGACGATGCCGCCAGAGGATTTTCGTTTCATGAGGATGCGCCGCTGGATATGCGCATGAGCCAAAGCGGTCAAACGGCGGCGGATCTTTGCAACACACTCAGCGAGGAAGCGCTCGCAGACATCTTTTTTCGCTACGGCGAAGAGAAGTTTGCGCGTCGCATTGCGGCGGCGATCGTGCGTGAGCGTGCGTCAAGTCCTCTCGAGACCACGTTGCAGTTGTCCGAACTGATCAAAGCGTCGGTGCCGGCGGCAGCGCGGCGCGAGAAGCATCCCGCACGTCGGGTGTTTCAGGCGCTCCGCATCGCGGTCAACGACGAGCTCGGTTGCCTGTCGAGTGCGCTCGACACGGCGTTCGATCTGCTCGATGTCGGCGGTCGCTTGGCGATCATCACGTTCCATTCGCTCGAGGATCGCATGGTCAAAACGCGGTTCAACGAGTGGCGGCAAGGATGCGTTTGCCCGCCCGAAAGTCCGATTTGCACCTGCGGTCGCACCCCCGCCGCCGAAGCGGTGACGCGTAAGCCCGTCAAGGCGGATGCCGAGGAGCTGGCGCTCAATCCCCGCAGTCGCAGTGCGGTTCTCCGTTGTGTGGAGAAGGTGCACGAGCGCTATATATGATGTATGAATTTTAAAAGAAAGGATGGATGGTCATGGCAAAGAATACCGGTGCTTACGATCTCTCGCTGTTTGAGACCTCGTCGCCGCGTCTTCGCACGGTGAATTCGCAGGAAAAATCCGTCGCGGTGCAAGAGCGCAAAGTTCGTCGTGAACGGCGTACGCGTCTCGTTGCCAACGTGGCCATGGGAATCCTGATCACCGCGATGGTGGTGCTGATGATCGTGTTTCGTGCGCAACGCACCGAAGTGGGCGATCGCATCACCGAGCTGGAAGCACAGCTCAGAGTGCTGGAAAGTGAAACCAGCCGTCTGACCAATGAGCTGTCCTCGAAACTCTCGGTGGAGAGTGTGGAGCAGTTCGCGCAGGAGAACGGCATGGAGAAATTGGAGTCCTATCAAATCGAGTACATTACCGTCGGCAACGGGGACAAGATCGAGGTCGCGGACCCCGAGCCGCAAAATGCATTTGACACGATCGGAGCGGCGATCGCCGGTTGGTTCGGCGGTTAACGAGAAATCTTCTTTATATGAATACTCGCTGGGTTTCGGCATACGAATGTAAGGAAGATCGCGTGCCCGATTCGGACAGCATATCGGGAGTTGGGATTGGTCGATCTTAACTCTCGTTTGTTATTTTTTTCGACCGCGATCGCCGCGCGGCGGCGGGCAATTTGAGAGAAAGGAGCGGTGTTGATGGCCTCGAATTCTGCAAAAAGCAGTGCAAAATCGAATGCGGCAGCGTCGAAAAATCGCCCCACGCGTCAGATGTGGATGCGTGCGGTGGTGGTGCTGTCGGGCGTGTTGGTGCTGGCGTTCGGTGCGCTCGTGGTACAGCTGGTCATGTTGCAGATCGTGCAGACCGACGACTGGCAGTTAAAAGCCACCGAGCAATGGATCAACGACACCACCATCTCTCCCGATCGCGGCACGATCTACGACGCGAACATGGAAGTGCTGGCGGAAAGTATGCAGGTGTGGACGGTCGTCATGGATCCGAACAACATCGAAGAAGAGGCTGACCGCCTGAAAATTGCGGATGATCTGTCGGTATTGTTGTCGGTCGATCGCGACACACTCTATAAGAAGGCCAGTCGCACCGATTCGATGTATGAGGTCGTCAAATCGAAGATCGAGCGTCCGCTCGCGGAGCAATTGATCGCGTGGGTGGAAGAAAACGAGATGGGCGGCGTGTTCCGCCTCATCACCGATTACAAGCGCACCTATCCCTACGGCAATCTGCTGTCGTCGGTCATCGGATTCACGGGAAGTGAAAACACCGGTCTGTACGGCTTGGAGGCGGAATACAACAGCTTGCTTGAGGGCGAACCCGGACGTGTGGTCACCGCGCAAAACGGCTGGGGCAATGATCTGCCCAACCTGCTGTCCTATGAAAAAACGGTCGATGCCAAAAACGGCAACAGCTTGGTGCTGTCCATCGACCAAACGATCCAGCACATCGCCGAAAAGCATCTGGAGCAGGCGGTGGCGGATACCGGTGCCACCAACCGCGCCACGGCGATCGTGATGGATGTCGACACCGGCGCGATCCTGGCCATGGCCACGAAGGGAGACTTCGATCCGAACGACCCGTTCACCGTCACCGATCTCAACGATCTCGCGGCGATCGCGGAGCTGGCCGGGACGGAGGATGAGGACAAAGCCTACGGCGATGCCCAGATCAAGCAATGGACCAACAAGGCGGTCACCGAGTTTTATGAGCCGGGTTCGGTCTTTAAGATGTTCACGACCTCGATGGCGCTGGAAGAGGGCATCATCACCGAGAACAGCACCTTTGTCTGCAACGGCACCCAGCCGGTGGCGGATTACAGCATCGACTGTCACGTCTACCCGATGAACCACGGTACGCAGGCGCTGGGCGATGCCATCGCGAACTCCTGCAACCCCGCGTTTATTCAGATCGGTACCGCGGTGGGACGCGATTTGTTCTATGAATATTACACCGGCTTCGGTTTCACCGAAAAGACCGGTATCGATATGCTCGGCGAATTCAACGTGTCGGAGGGGTATTACCACTCGCGCGACGAGTTGAATTCCGTGGAACTCGCGACTTCGTCGATGGGACAGACGTTCAAGGTCACGCCCATCCAGATGATCACGGCAGTCTCCGCGATCGCCAACGGCGGTCAGCTGATGGAGCCGTACGTGGTGCAACAGATCCTGGATGACAACGGCAACGTCGTGCAAAACACGACGCCCGTCGTTAAGCGTCAGGTCATCTCGGAAGAAACGGCCAAACGTGTGGCGAAACTGCTCAACGATGCCGTCAACAGCGGCGGCGGTCGTAACGCATACGTCGCCGGCTATCGCGTGGCGGGCAAAACGGGTACGTCCGAAAAAACGGAAGACCGTACCGAAAGCGGCATTGACAACGTCGTCGCATCGTTCAGCGGCTTTGCGCCGGCGGACGATCCGCAGGTCGCCATTTTGGTGATGATCGACGAGCCGCAATGCTACAACCGTTACGGCGGTACCATCGCCGCACCGGTCGCCAAGAAAATTTTGGAAGAAGTGCTTCCCTATCTCGGCATCGAGCCGCAGTACACCGCTGAGGAACTTGCGGATCTGAGCCGCTCGACTCCCTCGGTAGAGGGTAAGGAGCTGTCGGTGGCGGAGAACGAGATCCGTGCCGCGGGTCTCAAGGTGCGTGTGGAAGGCGGCGGTAACACCGTCGTCAAGCAGGTGCCCGAAGCGGGACAGTCCATCCCCGCGGAGGGACGCGTCGTGTTGTACACCGACCAAAACAGCGTGCAAACCGAAACGACCACCGTACCGGATTTCACGGGGTACACCGTGGCCGGTGCATCGGAGGTCGCGTCGTATTACGATTTGAACATTCAACTCAGCGGAACGAATCTGGAAAGCGGCGGTGCAACGGCCGCGAAGCAGAGCATTGAGCCCGGCACCCAGGTGCCGCTCGGCACGATCGTGCGTGTGGAATTCCTCTATGAGGATACGATCGAATGAGCAACGAGAGAAGAGATCACGAGGAGAAGAGGAGAAGACTATGACGGTACAACAGCTCTTGGCGGGTATTGCCGTTTTGCAGGACGACACCGCCGTGACGGGACTTACCTGCGATTCGCGTCGCGTGGAACCTGGCTTTGTGTTTGTGTGTATTGAAGGAACGGCCGTCGACGGTCACAAGTTTGCTCGCGCGGCGCATGATGCCGGTGCGGCACTCGTTGTGACGCAGCGCCCGATGGGGCTTGAGCGCGAGCTGACCGTCCCTTCGACGCGCCGTGCGTGGGCGCTCCTCTGCGCCAACTGGTTCGGCAATCCCGCCGCTCGGTTGCATTTGATCGGTATCACGGGCACCAACGGCAAAACGACCATGACCTACATCATCAAGAGCATTCTGGAGCAGGCGGGTCACAAGGTCGGCTTGATCGGCACCATTCAAAACATGGTGGGCGATCGCGTGATGCCGTCGGGACACACCACGCCCGATCCCTATGATCTGCAAAGTATGCTCTCGCTGATGTGCAAAGAGGGCTGTGACTACGTGGTGATGGAAGTCAGCTCTCACGCGCTCGACCAGGATCGCGTGGAGGGGTGTGTGTTTGATGCGGCGGTGTTCACCAATCTGACGCAGGATCACCTCGACTACCACAAAACGATGGAAGCCTACGCCGCGGCGAAGGGACGCTTGTTTGAGCGTGCCCGTCATGCGGTGGTCAACGCGGACGATGCGTGGGCATCGGCCGTGGCGAAAGGCTTTGAGGGCGAGTTGCAGTCCTTCTCCGTCAAGGCGGAGGATGCGACCTACCGTGCGACAAACCTCGATATGCGTGCCGACGGCGTGGCGTTCGATCTGATCGCACCGCAAGGACAAGGGCGCGTGTATCTGCCCATCCCGGGCGAATTTTCCGTCTACAACGCCATGGCGAGTGCGGCGTGTCTGCTGTCGCTCGGTCTGCCGTTCGATACGGTGGTCAAAGCGTTTGAAAATACCCGCGGTGTCAAAGGACGCGCCGAGGTGGTGCCGACCGGTCGGGATTTTACGATGGTCATCGACTACGCGCACACGCCTGACGGTCTTGACAACATTTGCCGCACGCTCAAGGCGTGCGTGGAAGGTCGCTTGCTGGTGTTGTTCGGTTGCGGCGGCGACCGCGATAAGGGCAAGCGCCCGAAGATGGCAGCGGTGGCGGCGCAGTACGGCGACGTGGTGATCGTCACGTCCGACAACCCGCGCACCGAAGATCCGCATGCGATCCTGCGCGACGTGACGGCGGGCCTGCCTGCCGACTGCGAGCACGTGGTGATCGAAAATCGCCGCGAAGCGATCGCGTGGGCGATGCATCATGCACAGCCCGGCGACACGGTGTTGCTCGCGGGCAAGGGACACGAGACGTATCAGATTCTGAAAGACGGTGTGATCCATCTGGACGAACGCGAGGTCATCGCCGGTGTGCTGGCAACGTGGTGATCGACGCAGATTATACAACAGAAATCAGGGAATGCTATGGATAAATTCGTGTATATGACCGTGCCAGCGGTGGCGGCGTTTCTCGCATTTTTGGCGGCGATGATCGCCGGTCGGTTTATCATCCCGAAGCTCCACAAGCTGAAGTTCGGGCAGACCATCCTCGATCTCGGTCCGACGTGGCACAAAAACAAACAAGGCACGCCGACGATGGGTGGTGTGATCTTCATTTTCGGCTTTCTCGTCGTGTTGGTGTTGGCGTTGGCGGTGTGTGAGTGGTGGTTGCCGCTCAAACCGCTTTCGGGCTCCAACCTCAAGGAAGCGTTTGCGCTGGAAAGCGGCGGTCGTGTACGTATGATCGCGGGTGTGGTGATGGCGCTGTGTTGCGGCGCGATCGGCTTTGCCGACGACTATATCAAGGTCGTCAAGAAGCGCAACCTCGGTCTGACGTCGCTTCAGAAGATGGCGCTGCAGCTGCTGGTCGGCGTCGGCTACGCGCTTGTGATGTACTATCTCGGAAATGCGTCCGTGATCCACGTGCCGTTTGTCGGTGAGGTGGATCTCGGCTGGTGGTTCATTCCGCTGTGCGTGTTTTTCGTGGTCGGTATGTCCAACGCCACCAACCTCACCGACGGTATCGACGGTCTGTGCGGTTCGGTGACGGTGGTAGCGATGCTGTGCATCACCGTCGTATCCTTTGCGACGGAGGCGTTCGGCAACAGCCTCATTTCGATGACGTTCACGGGCGCGATGGCGGGCTTCCTCGTGTGGAACCTGCATCCTGCCAAGGTGTTCATGGGCGACACCGGTTCGCTTCTCATCGGCGGTATGCTGTGCGCGCTGACCTTCTCGATCCGTCAGCCGCTGTTGCTCATTCCCGTGGGCATCATGTACATCGTGGAAACGGTGTCGGTGATGTTGCAGGTCAGCTACTTCAAGCTGACCCACGGCAAGCGTTTATTTAAAATGAGTCCCATTCACCATCACTTCGAGATGTGCGGATGGAGTGAGAATAAGATCGTTGTCGTGTTTTGCGCGGTGACGGCGGTGTGCGGCATTGCCGCGGTACCGATGGTGACCTGATCGGTCACATATACAGAGAGGGGGGAACGGCGATGGCCGCCAAAACCAAGCAATCCAAGGGCTTCCTGACGCGCGCGCGGTCGCTGTTCTATACCGAGCAAGGCTTTGATACGCCGTTTTTGATCATCCTTCTGGCGCTGTTGACCATCGGCATGGCGTGTATGTTTTCCGCCAGCTACGTCAACGCCTATTATCACGAGGGTGACAGCTACTTCTATATCAAAAAGCAATTGATCTTCGCGGCGATCGGTCTGGCGGCGCTCTTGTTTTGTTCGACGATCGATTACCACAAATGGCACAAGGCGGCCATCCCCGTGATGGGATTGGCGTTCGTGTTGTTGCTGCTGGTGTTGATCATCCCGTCGAGCGGCGTTCAACGGTGGTTGCCGTTGCCGTTTTTCGGCGCGTTCCAGCCGTCCGAGGTCGCGAAATTCGCGCTCATTGTGCTGTTCGCACACATGGTGTCGCTGAATTTTAAAAGTATGCATACACTTCGAAACGGCTATGCGCCGTTTATGCTGGTGTTGATCGCCGTGTGCGGTTTGACGATGCTTGAGCCGCACTTGTCCGGTACGATCCTCATCTTTGCGCTTGGTTTTGTCATGATGTATATCGGCGGCACCAAGCCGCGGTATTTGTTGCTGACCATCCTCGTCGGCGCGGCGGCGGTCATTTTCATGATCGTGGTGGTCGGCTACGAGCAGGATCGCATCAGCGTGTGGCTTGATCTTGAGGGCACCTACAACAACCGTGAGACCCGCGATATGGCGTGGCAGACGATGCAGTCGCTGTATGCCATCGGTTCGGGCGGTGTGATGGGGCAGGGCTTCGGTAACTCGTACCAAAAGCATCTGTATCTCCCCGAACCGCAAAACGACTTCATCTTCGCGATCGTGTGCGAGGAGATGGGTTTCATCGGCGCGTTGATCATCATTGTGCTGTTCGGTATTCTGGTGTGGCGCGGCTTTGTCATTGCGATGCACGCGCCCGATAAATTCGGATTTATGCTGGCGATCGGTCTGACGTCTCAGATCGCCATTCAGGTCGCGATCAACATCGCGGTGGTGACGAATTTGCTCCCGAACACAGGCATCAGCTTGCCGTTCTTCAGCTACGGCGGTTCGTCACTGGTCATGCTGCTCGCGCAGATGGGCATCTTGTTGTCCATTTCGCGTTGGCGCTCCACCAAAAAAGAATTGCGAAAGGGTGAGTGATCCATGCGTGTGTTGATGACGGGCGGTGGTACCGCCGGACACATCAATCCCGCCCTCACCATCGCCGAGGCGCTCAAAAAGGCGTATCCCGATTGTGAGATCCTGTTTGTCGGCGCCGAGGGACGTATGGAAACGAAGCTCGTCCCGAAAGCCGGCTATCCCATCCAAACGATGAAGGTCAGCGGCTTTCAGCGCAGTCTGTCCCCTGCGGCACTCGTGCACAACGCGCGCACCGCATGGCGTACCGTGACGGCGGGCGGCAAAGCCAAGACCATTCTCAAAAACTTCAAACCCGATATCGCCATCGGCACGGGTGGTTATGTCTGCGGTCCGATCTTGCGTCAGGCCGCCAAAATGGGGATCCCTGTTGTGGTGCATGAGTCGAATGCGCTGCCCGGTGTGACCGTCAAGATGCTTGCGAAATGGGCGACGGTTTGTGTGGCGGAGGAATCCTCAAAGGCGTATTTTGAGCCCGATGCCAAGGTGGTCGTCACCGGCAATCCGCTTCCTGCGGACTATCATCAGATCGGCAAGCAGGAGGCGCGTCGTCGGCTCGGACTGGACGAGCGTCCGCTCGTGCTGTCGTTCGGCGGCAGTCTCGGCGCGCAGGCGATCAACTGCGCGATGGTCGGTGTGCTGGAAAAGAGCTTCAAAGAAGGACGCCTTCAGCATATTCACGCCGCCGGAAGCGGTGGCTATGACGCGATGTGTCGTTCGCTCGGCGAGGCGGGTGTGCCGCTCTCGGACAAGGGCATCGACGTGCGCGAATACATTCACAACATGAAAGACTGCATGGCGGCGGCGGATCTGGTGATTTGCCGTTGCGGTGCGATGACACTTACCGAACTCAAGGCGTGCGGTAAACCGTCGGTGCTGATCCCGTCGCCGTACGTGGCGGAGAATCATCAATTCCACAATGCACAGGTGCTGGTCAAATGCGGTGCCGCGGAATGCATTGAGGAAAAGGATCTGACGGTCGCGTCGCTGTGGGATGCGGTCACCCGTATGACCGCCGATCCCGCGACGCTTATCCGCATGAGCGATTGCGCGCGTTCGCAGGCGGTCACCGATGCGATGGATCGCATTTTGGAGGTTGTGCGCGCAAGTTTGCGCGAAAACACGCAAAAATCCTGAGAAATTCTTTGAAAATCCCGCACCGATCGTGGGACGGATGCATACCCTGTCATCAGAAACCGCCGTCGATATCCTCGACGGGGAGAGGGGTGTCATCATGTCCACATTGGTGATTGAAGGCGGTCGCACCCTACGCGGGGATGTGACGGTACATGGGGCGAAGAACAGCGCCCTGCCGCTGTTGGCGGCGGCGCTTCTGTCCGATTCGCCGGTCGTGTTTGAGCGGTGTCCGCCGCTCTCGGATGTCAAGGCCTCGTGCGCGATTTTGCGCCATCTCGGCTGCACGGTGGTCGAAACCGACAGCGGGGTGGAGGTGATGCCCGACGGCATGTGCCGCACGTACATTCCGGAACGATTGATGCGCGAAATGCGCAGTTCGATCGTGTTTTTGGGGGCGATGCTCGCCCGTGCCGGAGAGGCGCATTTGTGCTTCCCGGGCGGCTGTGAGCTCGGTCCGCGTCCCATCGATCTGCATCTGTCGGCGCTTCGTCAAATGGGCGTCACGGTGTGCGAGGGCGGCGGCGCGATCCATTGTTACGCACGGGACGGCTTGCACGGCGCAACGGTGACGTTGTCGTTTCCGAGTGTCGGTGCGACCGAAAACGTGTTGCTCGCGGCCGTATTGGCGCGAGGCGAAACGGTGATCCACAACGCGGCAAACGAACCCGAGATCGGGGATCTTTGTCGGTTTTTAACGACTTGCGGTGCGTGCATCACGTGCGGCGACGGGACGATCCGCGTGCGCGGCGTCCATCGCCTGATCGGGTGCCGCTACGCGGTGATGCCCGACCGCATCGAAGCGGCGACCTATTTGGCGGCGGCGGCGGTGACGGGAGGCGAACTGATGCTCCACGGTGTGGAGCCGTCACATTTATCGGCGGTGTTCAGCGTGTTGCAGGAGGCGGGCTGTGCCCTGGTGGCGCAGGAGGATCGCGTGCATATTCGCGCACCGAAGCGGTTGCATCGGGTGGAATTGATCCGCACGATGCCCTATCCCGGTTTTCCCACCGACGCGCAAGCGCCGATGATGGCGATGACAGCGCTCGCGGAAGGCACGAGCGTATTTGTTGAGACGATTTTCGACAGCCGCTACAAGCACGTGGCGGAGTTGCAACGCATGGGCGCTTCCATCAAGACGGAGGGGCGCACGGCGATCGTCGAGGGCGTGCCGCGGTTGTGCGGTGCGCGTGTGAACTGCACCGATCTACGCGGCGGCGCGGCACTTGTGGTGGCGGCGCTCGGCGCGGACGGCGTTTCGGAGATCGGGCGCGTGTACCATTTGGATCGCGGCTACGCATCGCTTGTGAGCGGATTGGAACGCGTCGGTGCCTCGATTCGACGGGTGGACGGAACGTAACAAAAGACGTAAAAAACGAAAGGCGGTGAACGACCGTGGCTTCCCAAAAACAAGTGCCGACGCACGCCGATTCCGAGGCGTTGGCAAAACGGCGGTTTTTCGCCTTGATCATCATGCTGGCGTTGATCCTGGTGTTGCTTCTGGTGAACGGATTTTTCCTTCTGACCATGCCTCGACCGGAAGCGGAGGGCGGCGTGTTTTCCGTGACGGATATTTTCGTGAACGGCAATACCAAATACCACGATGAGGCGGTCGTCGCCGCGTCGGGGGTATACAAAGGGCAAAGCATTTTTGCCGTCAACAGCAATCGAGCGGAAGAGACGCTGGAAGCGCAGTTTCCGTATTTTGAGAACGTGCAGGTGCAAACCGTGAATATGCGCGAGGTACATATCACGGTGGAAGAGGTCGATGTGGTCGGTGTGATCTACACCGACGGTTGCTGGGTGCCGATCGGACGCAACGGTAAGGCACTCGACACCTGGGAGATCACGTCCGATCGCCCGAAGCGCTTGATCCGCATTCGCGGCGGTGAGATGCCCGAAGACGGCATCCAAGTCGGCGAGGACGTGATGGACGCCTATTCGTGGGCGATCCTTGAAGAGGTGCTTGACGCGATCGAAGAGAACGCGTTTGAGGACATTACCGAGGTGGATATCGGTGTCATCAGCGACATCAAGCTCATGTGGCGCGATCAGATCGAGATTCGTCTGGGCAGTGCCGCGAATCTGAAGCATCAGATCAAAATGCTCGCGCAGGAGGTCCTGCCGAATTTGATCGAGCTTCGCGGCATCAACGTGCGCGGCGTGTTGAACGCCGGTTCCTATTCCAACGAGGCGCTCGACGATCAGGTCGTGTTCACGCCGCAGTCGCTGTTGCCGACGTCGACCACCGCTCCACGCCCGGCGTTGGAGGAGGAAACGACAAAAACCGAGGCATCCGACGATGAATCGGGGGAAGAAGAATAAAAAAATTGCGCAGATCGGTCGAAAAAATGCAAATTATGTGTTGATATTACGGAAAAACCGTGGTATGATTAATATAATAGCAGGGGTATGTAACCAAAGATAAATCATATACAGAGAGGAAGTATTTTCATGGCATTTCAGATTGAGAATGATTACGCAGGCGGCGTGCAGATAAAGATCGTCGGTGTCGGCGGCGGCGGCGGCAACGCGGTGGATCGCATGGTGCGCTCGGGCCTTCAGGGCGTCGAGTTTGTCGCGATCAACACCGACCGTCAGGCGATCGCCCGTTCGCAGGCGACCCTGAAGCTGCAGATCGGCGAGAAGCTGACTCACGGCATGGGCGCGGGCGCGAACCCCGACAAGGGTCAACGTGCCGCTGAGGAGAGCCGCGAAGAGATCGAAGCGGCGCTCAAGGGCACCGATATGGTATTCATCACCGCCGGTATGGGCGGCGGCACCGGCACCGGTGCGGCTCCCGTTGTGGCGAACATTGCGCGTGATCTCGGCATCCTCACTGTCGGCATCGTGACGAAGCCCTTCGGCTTTGAAGGTCGCCGTCGTCTGGAGCAGGCGGAGAAGGGTATCGCGAACCTCCGCGATCACGTGGACAGCTTGCTTGTCATCCCCAACGAGCGTTTGAAGCTCATCTGCGATCAGCGCATCACGCTGGCGAATGCGTTTAATATGGCGGACGATGTCCTGCGCCAGGGCGTGCAGTCCATCTCCGATTTGATCACCAGCCAAGCGATGGTTAACCTCGACTTCGCGGACGTCACCGCGATCATGAAGGACGCCGGCTACGCGCACATGGGCTTCGGCCGTGCGAGCGGCAAGGAGAAGGCGTCCGATGCGGCGGAGCGCGCGATCGCGAGCCCGTTGCTCGAGACCTCCATCAAGGGCGCGCGCGGCGTCATCATCAACGTGACCGCGTCCCCCGATGTCGACCTCGAGGACGTCGATATCGCCGCGTCCACCATCCAGAAGGCGGCGCATCCCGATGCAAACATCATCTGGGGTATGGCGTTCGACGATACGCTGGATGACGAGATGATCGTCACGGTCGTGGCGACCGGCTTCGACGAGAACGCGAACGGCGTGCCGACCTCCACCGCGATGGAAGGCATCAACGGCTTCTCGGCGATGAGTGGCGCGATGGATCAGGACGACGAGGACGGCTTCGGCGAGATCATGAACCTCTTCGGCAACAAGCACTAATCAAAAGCAAAAAGCGGCACACGCACTTGCGTGTGCCGCTTTTTTTGTATCTTTAGATAGAAATACCCCCGTCTATGCCGGGGGATAAAGAAAGCTTTAGCGAGAAAAGCCTTCCCCTTGAGGGGAAGGTGGCATTTGCGAAGCAAATGACGGATGCACCCCAGGGTGGTCTCTCTTGACGCTTCGCGTCAATTCACCTTCAGGTGTAGCCGC
>JAFQFZ010000070.1 GCA_017398425.1 Clostridia bacterium
AAACCCCGCAAACACCCGCGCCGCCTTCGGCGGCTACACCTCATCCGTCATTTGCTTCGCAAATGCCACCTTCCCCTCAAGGGGAAGGCTTTTCTCGCTAAAGCTTTCTTTATCCCCCGGCATAGCCGGGGGTTTAGTTCTATCTAAAGATACAATAAAACCGCCGTGTTGAGCACAACACGGCGGTTTTTCGTGTTTTCACTTAGAGTGCCGACCACAGGGTATAGGCACTGCAACCAAAGCCGCTGTTGGCTTGGTTGCCGTTGGCGGCGTTGTTCTTGCCTTTGGCGCACTTGCCGCGCGTGTCCGCACTCGCGATGACGGCTTGTCCCATCTTGGCTTGACGCGCACCGCACCAATGTGCGCACGTGCCGCAGCATTTACTGCTCTTTGTCGGATAGATCATCGGTTTTCCCTCCCTTCCTTTATCGCAATAAGGTCATCAGTATATCGCCCTTGCCCACTTGTCGTCCGTAAAAATCACGAGTGACATCGAGGCTCGGTTCGTAGGTTCCGAGGATACGCCCTTGAAAATCGCGCAAGGTTTTTTTGCCGTTTGTTTCCTTGTCCACAAAGCCGAGGATCTTTCCTCTCCAGTCTTGGATCTTCTCACGTGTGGCCATATATCCTCTCTCCTTTTTGTTGCGATTTGCCGTTAATCTTCGGCGTGGGAACGCACCCAGGAAACCGCTTTTTCGATCAATTCCATGAAGTTCGCGGGGATGTAGCCGGCTTCGTTTGCGAAGCTTTGGAACTCCTCCGCCGTCTCCGCATCCATCACCAGCACAAAGCTGTACAAAAAGTCCACGCAATCGCCGTAGCGCTCCTTGGCGACCGATTCGGGCGAGCCGCTGTTTTTCGTGGTGCCGCCCATTTTCATCAGCATGCCGACGCCCTTGGCAAGACCGCTCTGTTCGGTGTTGGCGCCTTTTTCTTTGAAGACGCGGAAGGTGCTTTCTTCTTCCGTCTTCCACACAACACGCAACGTGATGGTTTTGTCGTCTTCGTCGATGCGGCTGACGAGCTTGACGTCGTCCACGATGCTGTGACGCGCCTTGCCTTCGTCGTCCATCATGAAGATCACTTGCTCGAACATTTTAGGTGCCAGGGCGTTGACCACCTGCGGCGATGCTTTTTTATCGGGGTCGTGTCCCAAGCAAAGCGTGTGCCCTGCATATTTTCCGTCGGTAACGGTACCGTATTTTGTCACCATCGCCGACACGGCTTTTTGCAAAAATCCCATTTTCAAACACTCCTTCGATTGATGTTGCAAACGAATTGCTGTCTGTCATTATACGCGCTTTCTCAACAAAAATCTTATGCTGACAGCATAGTTGAAAAACGTCGGTAAATGTGCTATGCTGATACCATTGACGCAAAGGAGGCTTTTCAGTTATGACGAAGGATACATCCAAGATCGTGGAGGAATTGGGGCTTTGCGACGATTTCAATACCTTTTACAATGAAAACAAAGACTATATGATCTCTGAATCCTTGAGCACGATGCTCGGGAATTTGCTGGACGCCAAGGGACTCAAAAAATCCAAGGTCATTCGCGATGCCGAGATGTCGGAAGTGTATGCCTATCAGATCTTTTCCGGCTTGCGCGTGCCCGAGCGCAAAAAGCTGTTGTGCCTTGCGGTTGCCATGCAACTGGGCATCGACGAAACGCAAACGCTGTTGAAGTGTGCGGGATATTCCCCGTTGTATGTCAAGCTGCCGTTTGACAGCGTGATCTTGTACGGATTGTGCAAACAGCTGTCGGTCGTGGAGATCAACGGACTGTTGTTCAACCACGATTTGGAAACGCTGGGGTAATCAACATGAAAGTATGTCCGAACTGCAAAGCAGAGATCCAAGAAGAAGCGCGTTTTTGTCTGTACTGCATGACCTCGTTCGAAAAGAAGCAACCCATTGAGCCGCCCAAGGAACGCCGCAAACGCCTATGGCCGTTCCTGGTCGTCGGAGCGGTGCTGGCACTCATCGGTGCGGGACTTGTGCTGTTCCTTCCGAAACACGCGCCGAGCGAAACACCGAGCGAAACACCGACCACGGCAAAAACCACAGAGACCTCCGATGTCGAGATGCAGACGACCACCGCGTTTCGAGACGCATCTCCCTCGCACACAACATCGGTTCCCGACGCGGTCACCGATGCAACCGCATCTCCGACGACCGTCGCGCCCGCCGGCACGACGGCGTCCGCTCCTACGGATACCGCGCCGCGCTATCAATACGACATCGGCACCATGGACAACATCGGATACTACGGCGTTCGCGATCCGGAAGACACCGTCGTGATCACCAAAGTGGATTACATCGAGCCAAGCGGCGTCTATGTGATCCCGCAAACCATCGACGGCAAAAAAGTAGCGGCGATCATGCCCTATGCGTTCAGCGATCCCGCGGTTTGCGCCACGGTGCGCGCCGTTACGTTGCCGAGCACCGTGCGTATGGTATGGGGTTCGGCGTTTGAAAACTGCGTGAACCTGACGGATCTGTACTTGCAAACCCCGGTCGTGGAGATCGAGGAAACGGCGTTCCCCCAGCCTGCGCAACGCAACGCCTTGCTGACCGTCCATTGCGCCCGCGATTGCCGCAATTTTGATTTTTACTATTATCGGAACATCGTTTCAAAATACAGCGCCGCCTACGAAGAATGGAAAGGGTGACGGCATGACACGCGAAGAGTATATCACGGAGCTTTTAAAGGCGTATGCATTCGTGTCGGTTTTGAGCGACAACGGTGACGGCAAGACCCTGAAATTCAAAAACAAGATCAGCGGCACACCGCTGGTCGTGCGCAGTTTTTCGAAGGCATGCCCCGCATACGAAGATTTGTACGCCATTCATTGCGAAAACCTGCCGCTCGTCTACGACGTGATCGAAGCCGACGACGGACAGATCGTGTTGGAGGAATTTATCGACGGCGTCACGGTCGCGCAGGTGATGGAAAGCGGCAAATACCGCTATTCCGGGACGCGCAAAGTCCTGCGCTCGGTGTGCCATGCACTGACCGTACTTCACGAGCGCCAGATCGTACACCGCGACATCAAGCCCGAAAACGTGATGATCGCAGACAACGGCCGCGTGGTGTTGATCGACCTCCACATTGCAAGAAAGATCACCCCCAACAACAAAGACACGGTGGTGATGGGAACGGTCGGCTACGCTTCGCCCGAACAACTCGGCGTGGCACAGAGCGATGCCCGCACCGACATCTACGCCGTCGGGGTACTGTTGAACGTGATGATGACCGGCAAGCACCCCAGCGAGAAGCTGGCACGCGGACGCGCGGGGCGCATCGTGCGCACCTGCACCAACATTCACCCGAACGACCGCTACGCCTCCGCTCAAAAGCTGGCACAAGCCTTATAAAATCGCCCGTTGCAGTCAACACTGCAACGGGCGATTTTTTCGTTTCTTCAGGGTTTGGCAAGGAGTGCGCGCACGGGAGAGCCGTCCGCACCGCCGATCTTCAGCGGCAAAGCGCACAGCACGTATTGCCCCGCGCTCACCTTGGACAGATCAAGTCCCTCAAGCACCGTCACCCCCGACGAAAGGAGCAAGCGGTGTACCTCCGCTTCCGCATCGGGCGGCGCAACCGACGTACCTTCCACGCCCACAAGTTGTACCCCTGCATCCAGCAACACAAAGGCGGCGCTTTGCGACAGATGCACATCGCCTTTGAACAGGATGCGCGGCGGCGTCATCCAAAGGTATTTTTCAAGTTGTTCGCCGACGAGGACGCCCGACGCTTCGATGACACAGCAGTCGCCCATACACACCGACAACGGCACCGAGGTGATGTCCGCGCCGTTCTCCAAAAAGTGGCGCGGGGCATCCATGTGCGTCCCCGTGTGCAGACAGGCATGGATCACCGACGTGTTGCACACATCCCCGAGGTGCATATCCGACGGCTTTTCCAGCCGCGGTGCGGGATCGCCGGGATAGCGAGGCGCGTCCATCCAGTCACGGGTAATATCGATCCAATCGTAACGGAACATACATCATCCACCCTGTCGTTCTTGCAAATATTCTTCCAGCGTGATGCCGCGGCTCATGATCTCGGTGGCGGCTTCGACACCGACGTAGCGATAGTGCCACGGCTCATAGATCACACCGGTGATGTGCTGTTTGTCTTTGGGATAGCGCAGGATGAAGCCGTACTCCGCGCAATGCTCCATCATCCAATCAAACGCCGGCGACTGATCCCAGTATTCTTCCAACTCATAGCAATAGCTGTTGAGCAGATCCACCGCCAGACCCGTGTGGTGTTCACTGGTGCCGGGACGCGCGACAACGGTTGCCGCTTCGACCTCCGCTTCTTCGCGGGTGCCGTCCATCCAGCCGAGCACCTCGTTCACCTCACGGTCAAACAAGATCTCCTGCGTGCCGTAGGAACGGTAGCCCGAGCAGACCCACAAGCCGTAGGCCGAGCCGTCGGACAACATATCGTTGAGTGGGTCGATGATGCGACTGTCCACATACTCACTGCCGCTGTACCAAATGATATCGGTCTGAGCGTTAAGTTCTTGCTCCGTCCATTGGTTCCACGGATTGATGAGGATTATGTTCCACGCGCCGTCCTGCGTATAATGTCCTTGCGGCATCGTTTGTGTCGTCGTCGTGGTGGACGCGGCATCCAGCGTTGTGGTGGTGACGGGAGCGGCGGTATCGAGCGTCGTACCCGTCGTTGCCGCCGTGGCGGTGGTGGTCACGGCGCTTGTGCTTGTGCCGGCGGCGGTCGGTGTCATCACCGTCGGGACCGTGTTCTGAGGGGCAGTCGGCGCTTGCGAAAACGCACCCGTTGCCCACAAGATACACAGCGTGATCAATCCCACGCCGACGACCAACAAGACGATCGCGGCGATGGTGACGCGCACATAAAATTGCTTTTGCGTCACGTTTTTGGACTTTGAAGTGTTTGCTTGTCTGCGATCCTTTGCCATACATATCCCACTTTTCTTACATGAAAATTCCGTATTGATCAGCCGTTCGCCGACATGCGCAAAATGTCACGCACATCCGCCGAATCGACCGTGCCGTTACCGTTCATATCCGCCGCGGCGCACTTCAGCGTCGTCAGCGGGCGCGTTCCGAGCAACTCACAGAGCGCCAAACGCGCATCACGGCTGTCGATCGCGCCGTCGAAATTGACGTCACCGCGCACCACCAAATCGCCCGGGCGGGTCGGCGCATCGACACGCCACAGCGCCATGCCGATGAGTGCACCGTTTTCGGTGTACTTTTCGGCGGCGTAGCAGGTATCTTGCAGATAACGCACCTTCGTGTCGGCGGCAAAAGTCGCGATCGTCGCGCCGCTCAGATCGATGAGTTCCGTCGTGCCGTCGCTCGCCTTTGCCAAGACCGCACACGCCGCAGGCGCGTAGGTCACGTCGGTGTAGTCACCGACCATGATTGCGGACATCGGTTCGTTGTCTTTGGTAAACACACGCCATTCGCCGTCCGCGACCGCGCGCACTTCGTCGCGCACGCTGAACGACTCCGCCGACTCATAGATAAAGCGCGTAGCAAACGCGCCGCTCACGTCAAGGCGCGCCCATTTCTCGCCGTCAAACACCTTGGCGTAGGTGCCGTAGACGGCAGACATATCCGTGTAGAGATAGTCGGTGAGCATCGTGTCGTTTTGTCCGTCGTACACGCCCCACAGACCTTGCTCGTTCTTGAGCGCAAAATAATCACTCTCGCCGTCCCAGCGCATGGTGGAAGCATCCTTATAGCCGTAACGACCGAAGCAGAAATGCACCTGACCCGAGGGCAGTTCCTGCGCCACGCCCGACGGGACAAAGACGTCCTCGATCACCACGCCGGTCTGCGTGTTTTCCACACGCACCTGCGCGAGTTCCTTATAGGGGCAAACGGTTTTGTCGCCGTGCGAGCTTGCGTACGGACACAGCGGCGTGCCGTCACCGACCGCCGTCATCTCCCATTCCTTCGTCGCGAACAGCGCATCCCAGCCGCTGAACGAATAGGGTTCACGCGATTGCTCGCCCTCAGCGGACAGCGTACCCATGACCAGCGCACCGTTCTCGTCGTACGCGGTGTAGGCAATACCGTTTTCGGCACCGCTGACGAGTGAGGTATAGGGATACTCCGTCACCTGCACAGCGGTCGTCGCGTGCGCGCCGACCGCGGGAAGCGCCATCACAAGGGCCATCGCGACGCAAACCACCCGATTGTATTTTTTCATACTCGTATCCTCCCTTTCGAATACGTTTGGATCAAATCACCAGACCGCCGTTGGGGGCGATCACCTGACCGGTGATGAACGCCGCGTCCGTCGACGCCAAAAACGACACCGCGGCCGCCACATCTTCGGGCTTGCCGAGTCGTCCGAGGGGCGTTTCTTCCGCGATCGCGCGGCGATCCTCTTCGGAGAATCCCGCCATCATCGCCGTATCGATCGCGCCGGGTGCCACCGCATTGACGCGGATGCCGCTCGGGGCGACTTCCTTGGCGAGCGCTTTGGTCATGCCGATGAGCGCCGCCTTGGCGGTGGAATAATGCACCTCACACGAGGCACCGACCTGCCCCCACATGGAGGCGATGTTGACGACATTGCCGCTTTTGCGACGAATCATGCCCGGAAGCACGGCGGAGCAGGTGTAGAACGCGGCGTTGACGTGCACGTCCATCATCGCCCCCCACGATGCCGTCGTCAGATCGGTGAACAGCGCTTGTTCCGCTGTTCCGGCGTTGTTGACCAACAGATCGATGCGCCCGTAGGCTTTTTCCACGGCCGCCACCATGCGACGCACCGCTTGTTCATCGGTCACATCCGCCTGACAGAGCATCCCGTCTGCGCCGAGAGCCTGTAATATTTGAGCGGTGTCTTTTGCCGCGCGCTCATCCGCGCGGTAGTTGACCACCACCGTATAGCCGTCACGCGCCAAGCGAAGCGCGATCGAACGTCCGATCCCGCGCGACGCGCCGGTGATCAAGGCGACCGGTGCCATATCCCGTCATTCCTTTCCGTTTGCGATCTCATTGCCGAGCCACGTCGGCAACATATGCGCGTACGCGCGAAATGCCGTCGGCAATGCGCGGCTTTCGGCAAGCGCCGCCGCGTCCGCCAGTTCACAATCGGGCGGCAACGACGATACCGTAACAAAACACAGCACACCTTTCATGTGCCATTCGATATGCGAAAACAAGTGGCGACTGTCGGGAAGCGGCAACCACTCGCTCACACGACTTACCCCTTCGATCGGCACCGCGAGTTCCTCGCTTTGCAAGGTGCTCGGCAATTCCCACAAGCCTGCAAGCAGCCCCTTGTCCGCCCGTTTGCGAAGTACCACGCGCGACGGCGTTTCCTGCGTGAGAAGGACGTAGACGGTGCGCGGTTCAACACGCCGCTCCTTTTTCGGGGCACGTACGGGCAACTTGGCCGCCATAGGGGTATCGGCTACGGCGCACAACGCACGAAGCGGACACACCGCACAATGCGGCATCGTGTTCGGGAGACAGATCCGCTCTCCGAGTTCCATCAACGCCTGATTGAACGAGGCGGGATCCTCTTGCGGTACCATCGACGCACACAGCGCCGTCAGCGAACGACGGGTCGCCGGACGCATCACATCGTCCGCGCACGCGGTCAGACGCGCCAACACGCGAAGCACGTTGCCGTCCACCGCCGGTACGGCGATGCCGAACGCGATCGAGGCGATCGCGCCCGCGGTGTAATCCCCGATGCCGGGAAGAGCACGCAGTTTTTCATAATCGGCGGGCAGTTCACCACCGTAATCCCGCACAAGGATCTGCGCCGCTTTTTGCAGATTACGGGCGCGACTGTAGTACCCGAGTCCCTCCCACAGCTTCATCAAGCGGTCAGGATCGACCTCTGCCAGATCGCGCACCGTCGGCAACGCGGTCATGAACCGATCAAAGTACCCTTTGACCGCTTCGACGCGGGTTTGCTGGAGCATGATCTCCGACACCCACACACGATACGCCGATGCGTTCACACGCCAGGGAAGCTCCCGCTTTTCGGCGGCGTACCATGCGCAAAGGGCTTCGGTGCACGCCGAAAGCGTCGATGCGATGTGCGGTGCGGACAACGTCAAGCTCCCCTTCCTTTTCTATACCTATACATATTGCAGTATAGCATTGTTTCGTCCGACTCGCAAGTGTTTTTCGCGTTTTTTGAAAAATAGTAAACCGCCCGACACACGATGGTGTCGGGCGGCTTGAAACGGATCATTCGGTTTCGGTCTCGCTTTGCGTTTCTTGATATTGCGGAACCGTGATCTCTTCATCGGGTTGCGCATATTTCGGTTCACCGGTCGTCTCGTCGATATCCCAAAGTCCGAAATACACTCGCGTGTCATCGGGGATCGATTTGCGGCGCAGACGACGCGCCACATACTGTCGGAACAGCATATAGATCACGGCAAAGGTCGGCACGCCGAGGATCATGCCGATCGGGCCGAGCAAACCGCCGCCGATGACGATGGAGAACATGATCCAGAAGCTGCTGATGCCGATCTTACCGCCGAGGATGCGCGGCGAAATGAGATTGTAATGGATCTGCTGAACGATCACAAAGAATACCACGAACAAGAGTGCCTGCAGCGGATCCTTGAGAAGCAGGAAGAAGCAACCGATCGACACACCGATGATCGGACCGATCATCGGGATCAGGTTACACACGCCGATGACCACCGCCACAAGGGGAGCGTAGTGGAAACCGAGGATGGACATACCGAGAAACACCAACGTACCGAGCACCGACGCATCAACGAGCATACCGTTGAGATAGCGTCCGAAGGTTTGATCGATGAAGCGCGTCATGTGGATCAGATAGTTGGCGGTGGGAACCTTGAAGAAGGAGTAGGCGATCTTCTTCGCCTGCGCGGCAAACAGCTCCTTGCTGTTGAGCGCGTAGATGCAGATGATCAAGCCGAAGCACACGTTGCCGATCGTGCCGATAAAGCCGACCAAGCCCGTCGAGAACTGCACCGCAAAGTTGCCGAGACCGGGGAGCAACACATTGTGCGCCCAGTCCGTCAACGACTGCGTTACATCACCGACACTGTCGGACAGCGATGCGATGAGTGCGTTGTCCTTATATTGTTCGCCGATGTTCTTCGCCCATTCGATCACATCCTTGGCGCGATCGGGGAGCGACTCCGCCAACTCGGAAATACTGACGATCGCTTCGGGAATGACCAAGCTGAGCAAACCGACGATCAACGCAAGCAAAAACAGCACCGACACCAACGTCGCGACCGCCTTGGAAGCGCCTTTGGCATGGCGACGCGGTGTCTTACTTTTGCCGCAAAACAACCGATAACACGGTTTTTGAACCAGATCGTACAACGGCGCAAGCAGATACGCCATGATCAAGCCGACCACAAGCGGCATCGCCAAATTGACGATGGAGATCAGCGCATCAAATATGCCCCACGGCGAGGACACGACTTTATAAAACAGCCAAAACAGCGCCAAACCTCCGAACAACGCCAACGACAAACGCACGTAATTGCTTTTCAATTTGAATTTCATCGTGGAGATACCTTCTTTCCATTCCGATACAAAGTCAGTATAACAGCGCTTTTTCGAGAAATCAACCGAAAACTGTAAACTTTTTGTATTATTGTATGCGCGCCGTCCGAAAGGGGCACACTGCGGATAGTTTAATGCAAAGGAGAGAGTTGCATGTCGGATCGTTTTTCCGCCCACGCCATCCGCTCACCTGACGACGTTCGCCGCGCCGTTGCCCGTCTGCGCGAAGCGCAAATACGCTATGCGCAGTTTTCTCAATCGCAGGTGGATGCGGTGTTTCACGCTGTCGCCCTTGCCGCCGACCGCGCCCGTATCCCGCTTGCGCAGGAGGCCGTAAACGAAACGGGCATGGGGGTCATGGAGGACAAAGTGATCAAAAACCACTTTGCCGCCGAATATATCCACAACGCCTACAAAAGCACAAAAACCTGCGGTGTCATCGAGGAGGATCCCTCCGCGGGGATCCGACGCATTGCGGAACCGATCGGCGTGATCGCCGCCGTCATCCCCACCACCAACCCCACCTCAACGGTGATCTTCAAAGCACTTCTCGCGCTGAAGACTCGCAACGCCGTGCTGTTTTGTCCGCATCCGCGCGCCAAAGATTGTACCGCCGCGGCGGTGCGCCTCCTGGCCCGCGCCGCCGAAGACGCCGGGGCTCCCGAAGGGTTGTTCGCGTGCGTGGACGAGCCGTCACCCGAGCTGACCGGCACTGCCATGCGGGAAGCGGATCTCATTCTCGCCACCGGCGGTCCCGGCATGGTACGAGCCGCCTATCAAAGCGGCAAACCGGCCATCGGTGTCGGTGCCGGAAACACCCCTGTCATCCTCGACGACACCGCCGACATCCGACACGCGGTATCGTCGATCCTCCACTCCAAAACCTTTGACAACGGATTGATCTGCGCGTCCGAACAGGCGGTGATCGTGCCGGAAAGCCGATACGATGACGTCAAGGAGGAATTTCGAAAGCGCGGTGCGTATTTCCCGACCGCCGACGAAACGGATCGTCTGCGACGGTTGATGCTCATCAACGGCGCGCTCAACGCCGACATCGTCGGACAAAGCGCCGCCTCCATCGCGGCGATGGCGGGTATCGAAGTACCGCCGTCGGTGAAGGTGTTGATCGGTGAGGTGACCGACGTCAGCCCTGCGGAGGCGTTTGCCCACGAAAAGCTCTCCCCTCTGCTGGCGATGTACAAGGCGCGTGATTTTGACGAGGCACTCGACATGGCCGCACGTCTCGTAGAGGACGGCGGCATCGGGCATACCGCCGCCCTCTATTTGGACGAGCGCGTCGCTTCCGACCGTTCGGCACGTTTCGAAGCGCGCATGAAAGCCTGCCGCATCCTCATCAATACACCGTCCTCACAAGGGGCGGTCGGGGATCTGTACAACTTTCGACTGCCGCCGTCGCTGACGCTCGGATGCGGGTCGTGGGGCGGCAACTCCGTGTCGGAGAACGTGGGCGTCAAGCATCTTCTCAACATCAAGACCGTTGCCGCAAGGAGAGACAATATGCTGTGGTTACGCACCCCGCCGACCCTCTATTTCAAGCAGGGCTGTCTGCCGACCGCCCTGTGCGATCTTCACGACGTATATCATGCCACACGGGCGTTCGTTGTGACCGACCGTGTGTTATTTGACCTCGGGTATGCCGATCGCATCACACAGCCGCTCGAAGCGCTCGGGATCGTTTGCACGGTTTATACCGATGTGGAACCCGACCCGACACTCGCAAGCGTCCGACGCGGTGCCGAAGTGATGAGCCGTTTCGCCCCCGATGCCATCGTGGCGATCGGCGGCGGTTCCGCCATGGATGCCGCCAAGGGGATGTGGATGCTGTACGAGCATCCCGAAACGGCATTTGCCGATGTCGCCATGCGTTTCATGGACATTCGCAAGCGCGCCGCCGCTTTACCGCCGATGGGGCAAAAAGCGCGCTTTGTTGCCGTCCCCACTTCGTCGGGAACCGGATCGGAGGTCACGCCGTTTGCCGTCATTACCGACGAATCGGACGGCACAAAATATCCGCTTGCGGACTACGAGCTGATGCCGCATATGGCGATCCTGGACATCGACCTGATGATGGAACAGCCGCCCTCTCTCACCGCCGCTTCGGGCATCGACGCGCTCACCCACGCCATCGAGGCGTACGCCTCGATCATGCACAGCGACTTCACCGACACGCTGGCGCTCGGTGCGATTGAGCGCATCGTCGCCTATCTTCCGCGCTGTTACCACAACGGCGCCAACGATCCCGAGGCGCGCGAAAAGCTCGCGCACGCTTCCACCATGGCCGGAATGGCGTTTGCCAATGCGTTTTTGGGATTATGCCATTCGATGGCACACAAACTCGGCGCGTTTCATCACCTGCCCCACGGCATTGCCAACGCCCTGCTGATCGAGGAGGTCATGCGCTTCAACGCCGCCGAAGCCCCCACCAAAATGGGGTCGTTTTCACAGTACACCCATCCGCAAGCGCTTGAGCGCTACGCCGCGATCGCCAAAGCACTCAACCTCGACGGCGATACCGATGAAGAGCGCTTTGAGCAGTTGCTCGCTCTGATCGCCAAGCTCAAGGAGAAGGTCGGGATCCGCGCGTGCGTGCGCGACTACGGCATTGACCGCGCGGCGTACGACGCCTCGCTTGAGGAGATGACCCGCCAGGCCTTTGACGACCAGTGCACCGGTGCCAATCCGCGCTATCCGCTGATGGATGAGATCCGTGAGCTGTACGGTCGCATTTATGAAAAGGAGGCAACCTGAATGACACTCGATCACGTGTTGGCCGCGCGTGCACGCAAAACCGTCTACCGCGACGGTGACACCGCCGTCAAAGTATTTGATGCCGCCTATTCCAAAGCGGATATCTTGAACGAAGCGCTCAATTTGGCGCGTGTGGAGGAGACGGGGTTGGCCGTACCGCGCGTGTTGGAGGTGAAAAAGATCGAGGATCGATGGGCGATCGTCACGTCGTTCATCGAGGGACGCACGCTGTCCGAACTCATGAAAGAACATCCCGACCGCAAAAACGACTATCTGGCGATGCTGGTGGATGTACAGCTCAGCGTACACCACAAGGTATGTCCGATGCTTTCCAAACTGAAGGAGAAAATGGAGCGCAAGATCCGCGCCGCCGATTTGAACGCGAGCTGCCGCTACGAATTGCTCACACGACTCGAAAGCATGCCTCGCCACAACAAACTCTGCCACGGGGATTTTCATCCGTCGAACATCCTCATCACCCGTCACGGCACGCCGTATATTCTCGATTGGTCGCACGCCACGCAAGGGAACGCCTCCGCCGATGCGGCGCGCAGTTATCTGCTGTTTTGCCTGGATGGTGACTACGACGCCGCCGAGATCTATCTGAAACGATTTTGCCAAAAAAGCGATACCGCACGACAGTACGTGGAGCAATGGATGCCCATCGTCGCCGCTTCGCAATCGACAAAGGGCAAGGCGGACGAACGCGATTTCCTGCTGTCGTGGGCGAATATTGCCGATTACGAATGACCCGACGCATAGCGCCGCGCCCGGCCGCATACGATAAGCGTGAAAGAACTTGCAAAGGTGGGAGGCTGTCATGTCCTTTTTTCTGAAAACCATCCATTTGGGTCGTCTGCTCTTGTACGTCGGCGGCACGCTTCTCGGAGCGGTCGTATCGTCGCTGTTGTCGTCACCCGACTACACCGCTCTGATCAAGCCGCCGCTCACGCCGTCGTCGTGGTTGTTTCCCGTCGTGTGGACGATCCTGTATGTGCTGATGGGGATCGCCGCGTACCGCATCGCCGGAAGCAACGCGCGCGATGCCAAAGATGCATTGAAGCTGTATTGGCTTCAGCTTGCGGTAAATCTGCTGTGGCCGATCGCCTTTTTCCGCCTGGAATGGAGACTGTTCGCCTTCTTCTGGCTGTTGCTCCTGATCGTGCTGATCGTACGCACGGCGCTCCGCTTTCGCGACATCGATGCAACCGCCGCCAAGCTGTTGTATCCGTACCTTGTGTGGTGTGCCTTTGCAAGCTATTTGAATCTCAGCTTTTATCTTTTGAACCGTTGAAACCACCCTCGCCGTGTCACACGACACGACGAGGGTGGTTTTGTTTGACAACCGTTGTCGAATCTTGTATACTGATTAAAAAACCGATACAAAGGAGTTTCATACATGACGTTTATCGATCAATGTACTGCCGCAACCGACGGTATCGTTGATGTACTGTACAGCTACATCCTGATCGCGCTGTTGGTCGGTGCCGGATTGTACTTCACGTTCCGCTCCCGCTTTGCGCAGATCCGTCTGCTCGGCGCACAGATCCGCTCTGTGACGGAAAAACCGAAGGACAAAAAATCCGTTTCGTCCTTTCAGGCACTCATCGTCTCCACCGCGTCGCGCGTCGGCACGGGCAACATCATCGGCGTGGCTGCCGCCATCTGCACGGGCGGTTTCGGCTCGGTGTTTTGGATGTGGCTGATCGCGATCGTCGGCGCCGCTTCGGCATTTGTCGAAAGTACGTTGGCGCAAATCTACAAACGCCGCGGTCCGGACGGCAAATTCTACGGCGGACCCGCGTATTACATCGAAACGGCACTCAAATGCCGTCCGCTCGCCATCATCTTTTCGGTGCTGTTGATCTTCACCTACGGCATCGGCTTTAACATGCTGGCATCTTACAATCTGCAATCGACCTTTGAAACCTACCGCTTTTATCAAGAACATCCCACGATCACCCCGTGGTTGATCGGGTTGGCCGTTGCCGTGTTGGTGGCTTTTTGCCTGTTCGGCGGCGGCAAGCGTCTCGTCAAAACGACCACATTGCTCGTCCCCGTGATGGGCATTGCCTATATCGCGGTGGCGCTGTGCGTGGTCTTGATGAATCTGCCGATGCTCCCCGAGGTGTTCCGCCGCATTTTCACCGAAGCCTTCGATATGCAAGCGATTTTCGGCGGCTTTGCGGGTTCGTGCATCATGCTTGGCATCAAGCGCGGCCTGTTCAGTAACGAAGCGGGTGTCGGCTCTGCACCGAACGCCTCCGCATCGGCGGATGTATCGCACCCTGCCAAGCAGGGTCTTGTGCAAATGCTGTCGGTCTTTATCGACACGTTGCTCGTCTGCTCGGCGACTGCCTTTATGTGTATGTGCTCGGGCGTGGATCCAACGCAATTCGAAAAGGGCGCCCCGTATGTGCAAGCGGCCATGAAAGCGACGCTCGGTGATTTCGGTCCCATCTTCATCACGGTGGCGATGGTGCTGTTTGCGTTCACGACATTGCTCGGCAATCTCTACTATGTCGACCAGTGCATTTTCCACATTCTGAGGCGCAAACCCGGTCGTGCATTCCATATCGTGTATTACACGCTCGCCTCCGCGATCATTCTGCTCGGTGCGGGACTCAATTCAACGTTGCTGTGGAACATCGCCGACATCTCGATGGGAGCGATGGCGCTCATCAACATCCCCGTTATCCTCCTGCTCTGTCGCCATGCGTTCCGCGCACTTCGTGACTATGAAAAGCAAAAGAAGCAGGGGCTCGATCCCGTGTTCCGTGCAAAGGACATCGACCTGCCTCACAACGTCGACTGCTGGCGATAAAAAAAGAACCGCCGTGTTCCGTTTTTTGGGAACACGGCGGTTTATTTTTTCAGTCGTCCAGTTCGGTCACGCAACGGCGGAAATGTTCGCCGCGCTCTTCAAAGTTTTTGTAAAGATCAAAGCTCGCGGATGCAGGGGACATAAACACGATGTCTCCCGATACGGACAATCGCGCCGCCGTATCCACCGCTTCCTCCATCGAATTGACACGTGCAATGGGCATCTCGCCGTGCGCGCGGATCGCCGTTTCGATCGCATCGGCGGTCGCGCCCATCAGGATCGCCAATTTGACGGTGTCGTGCGCCACGGGTCCGAGCGGATCGTAGGGAATGTGCTTGTCGTAGCCACCGGCGATCAGCACGACCTTACGGTCGAACGCTTTCAGTCCGGCGATGGTGCGTGACGGGCTGGTACCGATGGAATCGTTGTACCACTTGACGCCGCGGCGCTCGCGCACGAGCTCACAGCGATGCGCCACGCCGCCGAATTCCTTGGCGAAAGCGGCCATCACGTCAACGGGGACTTCGCCCCACACGGCGGCAAACGCCGCAAGGAAATTCTCCACGTTGTGAACGCCCGGAAGACGGATGTCCTTGGCAGCCACGATGGGCGTTGTTTGACCGTTTGCGGTCATGCACAGCATCCCGTCCTCACGAAGCCACGCGCCCTCTTGCGGTGCGCGGCGAGAAAAGCGCAGGCACTCGCCCTTCACCGCACTTGCAAACGCCGCTGTCAGCTCGTTGTCGGCGTTGAGAACCGCACGATCCGCGGCAGTCTGAAACGTGACCAAATTACGCTTGGCATCGATATATTCCTGCATATCGGTATGCCAGTCCAGATGGTTCGGAGCAACGTTGGTCACTACCGCCACGTGAGGACTTTGCGTCATGCGCGTCAATTGGAAGCTCGAGATCTCCACCACGGCGGCATCCGTCGGCTTCACAAGCGCGATGTCGGGCAACAGCGGTCGTCCGATGTTGCCGCCCAGATGCACCGTTTTACCTGCCGCACGCAGCAACCCCGCGATGATGGTGGTGGTCGTCGTTTTGCCGTCCGAGCCGGTCACCGCATAGATCGGGGCGGGACACAGCGAAAAGAACAGCTCCATCTCCGATGTGACCGTGATCCCCTTGGCGCGCGCCTCCTCAAACGGTTTGAGGTACGGCTTCATACCGGGGGTACGCAGGATCATATCCATATCCGACAGACCGTCAAGATACGTCTCACCGAGGCAAAGCGTCGCGCCGAGCGCTTCGAGTTCCGCCGCCGCCTCCTCCCCGAGCTGCTCACGCGTGCGCCGATCGCACGCCGTCACCTCGGCACCGTATTGCAAAAACTGCTTCACAACAGGGGTGTTGTTGCGACCGATACCGCACACCGCCACCCTTTTTCCGCGAAGCCCTTCAAAAAAGCTCGTCGAATCCATGGTTCACCCGTCCTTTCTTCGTCGCCTTTTATTATACGCATATTCCCTCACAAAGGCAATCGAAAAAGCAAAAAAAGCACGACATTTCTCCGAAAAAGAGGAAAAATCATGAACTTTTTTTTAAACCTCGCGCTTGCCGGTTGCGTAAAGCCGCAAAAACCGATAGAATAGTCTTATATATTTGAATCGATCGCAACCCTATCGCGAGGAGTGGATTACGCGTTATGTTTTTTTATGAAGGACATTCCTGCCCCTATTGCAACAAACCGTTCGAGCAGGAGGACGACATCGTCTCATGCCCCGTTTGCGGCGCACCGCATCACAGACACTGCTGGAAAAACCACGGCGTTTGCGCGCACGCAGCCGATCACAACACCGAAAAGCAGTGGACACGCGACAAGACCGCCGCGTCCCGCACCGATGCGCGGACAAACGCCGAGAAACATCCGTGTCCCAACTGCGGTGCCGACAATTCACCGTATGCCGAGATCTGCGCACATTGCGGCCGTCCGCTGAAAGCACGCGACTGGAATTCCGCACCGCGCACCTATCAACGAGCGCCCCAAGGCGGTTTTCATGAGTATGCCCCGTTTCGTGCGACCGATTTTTATGCGGGGATGTCCCCGAACGATACCATTGACGGGGAAACGGTGGAGGATGTTGCCGCGGTCGTAAAGAGCAACACCCCTTACTACTTGCCGAAATTCCGCAAGATGTCCACGTGCAGCCGCAAGATCTCCTGGAATTGGGCCGCATTTCTCATTCCTTCGTACTGGCTGTTGTATCGTAAACAATATTTGCTCGGCTGCATCGCGCTGACGATCGAGCTTCTGTGCGCCGGTGCGCTGTCGGCCATCGTAGCGTTTATTTCCAAAGACGCACTCCTCATCGGTGCCGATACCCGCACCATCATGTCGTGGTTGATGGACAATCCCGAACAGCTCCTGCATTTGCAAGGGTTATTCCTCTCGGTGTATCTGATCAATATCTTATTGCGTGTGACGGTGGCGCTGTTCGGCAATTACTCCTATCTGCGCCATACCCTCAAAACCATTCGCCGCACCAAAGAGATGTATCCCGAAGGTTACCACGCGCAGCTGTCCGCCATCGGCGGCACCTCCGTGTTGCTTGCGGGCATCGCCTATATATGCGCAGGCATCATTCCGACGTTGATCACCATGATCGTTTTGGGAGTATAGGATATGAAACGAACCGCTCGGCGGCTGATCGCCGCGTTGCTTTCTTTAACACTGTTCCTGGGTGTCACGCCGCTTTCGTCCGCTGCCGCCGCACAAGGCGACATAACGGATGACGGCAAAGTGGATACCATGGACGCTTTGCGGTTGTATGCCTTTGTGTCGGGACAGGGTTCCATTCTGACACCGACGCAATTCATCGCCGCGGATATGGACGGCAATGTGACCGTCAACATGATCGACGCGCTGCTCTTGTACAGCGTGGCCTCGGGCGGCGAGAACGAACCCGAGAAGCCGCAAGGCGTGACGGTGCGGGCGGGCATCACCCCCGAGTCGACCTACACGAAAAACATCAAGGTCGTCAACACCTGCACCGGCAAGACCTTCACCGCCACCACCAAAAGCGCGCTGCAGATGGCGGTCGCGGAGATCGTACGCTACGAAATGGGCATGACCACCTTTGCCGAAAAGAGCACCGAAGCGTGGAAAGCGCAAGCGGTCGCCGCCTATACGATGCTCGCGCGTCATTGCTACAACGGTGCGGCGTATGAGATCTACATGACCAAGGATATCGATCTGAACAACAGCCACGACAGGCGCATCTACGACGCGGTCGGTGAGGTGCTGGGCATCAAGATCGCCTATAACGACAGCAAGAAAAGCGCCTACAACCAATTGTGTGAGGTCTTTTATTCTGCGGGAAGTGCCGGCACGACCTGCTCGACGATGGCGGTGTGGGGATACGTCGATTACGAATATCTCCAACCGGTCGAAAGCGCCTATGACAACGCCGAGTGGGTGACGTACTGCTCCGCAGGCACCGATCCGTTTGTGCGCCGTTTCTCGCTGACGATGGACGAGCTGAAAACCTGCCTGAAAAAATTGCTGGGCAAGGACGCCATCTATCAGGATTCCAAAGCGGGTGCCTATTCCCTCTACCCCACCAAGACGGTCGGTCCGTACTGGATGTATTCCAACTTGTGGTACTACAACTCCCAAGGGCAAAAAACCTACGTCATGGGCAACGACATCTCCTACGCCATCTGCGCCTACCACCCCGTCATCTACTGCGCATCGCACGCGCTTACCGTGGTGGGTGAATCGAACGGTACACTCACCATCGAAACGCGCGGTGACGGTCACGGCATCGGACTGAGTCAGTACGGTGCCGCCGGCTACGCCAACGAAGCGGGTTGGACATACGACCGCATTTTGGCACATTATTTCTGCATCGAAGAGGATACGGCGTGGGGATTGGTCGGTCCGAAGTGGGATTGATTTCCGAACGTTGTGTTCACAATTTCGAAAAAAACCGTAAAATCGCTTGACAATCCTTTCACATAGCGGTATACTTTAGCATATTCCTGATTGCTGACCTCACAATTTATTGTAAGTCATTGTTCAGAGTATTGTCCTAAGAATGAGTTACAATAAATTGTGAGGTCTTTGCATATTTCGGGATATACAATTCTTTTCCGGGAGGTACCAATCATGACGGGTACTGTTAAATGGTTCAACGAAACAAAGGGCTTTGGTTTCATCTCCAACGACGACGGCAGCGGCGATGTGTTCGTGCATTTCTCTGCGATCGTCGGCGAAGGCTTCAAGACGCTGGCTGAGGGTCAAAACGTCTCCTTCGAAGTCGAAGCGGATCCGAAAAATCCGAGCAAAAACCGCGCGGTCAACGTGGTTGCTCTGTAAGTTTGAATCCATCAAAAAGCGCCTCCTTTCGGAGGCGCTTTTTTCTTTTTCTTTTACTCGGATTTCAGCAGGGCTTCCACCGCATCGGCGGCACCGTCCAGCTCTTCGCACAGCACACGCTCGATCTCGCCGCTGTCGCACAGCGCCGCGACCTTCGCGTCCATGGGGAGCTTCGCAAGGAGCGGTACGTTCATCTCGGCGGCCGCCGCTTCGAGAGCGCCTTCCTCGCCGAACAATGCGATCTTCTTGCCGCAATCGGGGCAGACGACATAGCTCATATTTTCCACCAGACCGAGCACGGGGATGTTGAGCATCTGGGTCATCTTGTGCGCTTTGCTGACCACCATCTGCACCAGACTTTGCGGTGTCGAGACGATGACCGAACCGTCCACAGGCAGGCTTTGATACACCGTCAACGGCACATCGCCCGTTCCGGGAGGCATATCGATGAACAGCACGTCGAGCATGCCCCACGCCACGTCCGTCCAGAACTGCGTGACCGCGCCGCCGAGCACGGGACCGCGCCACACGACGGGCTGCGTCTCATCCTCGAGAAGCAGGTTGATGGACATCACCTTGATGCCCATATGGGTCTCTTCGGGGAGGATTCCCATTTCCGAGCCACGCGCTTTGCGCGTGATGCCAAACGCTTTGGGGATGGAGGGACCCGTGATATCGGCATCCAACACGCCGACCTTATAGCCACGGCGCGCCATCAGCACGGCGAGCATCGCCGTCACCGACGATTTGCCCACGCCGCCTTTGCCGCTTCCGACCGCGACCACGCGCTTGATTTGGCTGAATTGATTGAGCACCGCATATTGGTTCTCATGATCGCATTTCTGCGAACACGTACTGCAATTGTGCGTACATTCCGACATAGTGATTACCTCCTGATTTATAAAGCCGACGCACGGCGGATGGGATCCGCGTACGTCCATTTACCGAAACGAAACCACAGCATCGACAATATGGTCGACACCGTCCACCCGAACGGATACGCCCACCACACGCCCGCCACGCCCATGAACAGCGGAAACACATACGATGCCGCCACGCGCAAACCGAGGTCGATGAAGGTGAATGTCATAAACGTAGCACCGGCACCGACGCCGCGATACGTTCCGTCGTTGATGATCTTAATGGTTACTATAACATAAAAAGGACAAATCGTCCATAGGAAATCGCAACCTATACGTTTAATTTCGTCATCGTGCGTGAACAAGCTCATCAGCAGCCACGCACCGAGTGCCACCGCCGTTGCCACCGCCGCGGCAAACAAAAGCGTCAGCCGCATCGCCGCTTTTCGTCCCTGCCGCACACGCGCCCATTGCCGCGCGCCCGTGTTTTGCGCCACAAACGCCGACAGGGAGTTTGCCAGTGTGTTCAAGCTGCTGATGGTGAACATGTTGATCTTAAACGCACCGCCGTAGCCGCTTTGCACCGCGGTCGGGAAGGTGTTGATGGAACCTTGCACAAAGAGCTGTCCCACCGAAATGAAGGATTGCTGGCAGATGCTCGGCACCGCCACTTTGGTCACGCGTATGAGCAATGCGCGATCCCAGTGCGGCACGCGCCCGGCGGTCAGCCGCCCGACGCGCCGCAGGATCAGGACAAGCGCCGTAACGCAAGCCGCACCCTGCGCCGCAAAGGTTGCCCACGCCGCGCCCGCCACACCGCCGCCGCATCCGGCGACGAACCACAGATCGAGCGCCACATTGAGAAGCGACGAGCCGATCAACAACCACAACGGTGTGACCGCATCACCCAGCGCCGTAAACAGCCCGGTGCAGACGTTGTACAGTAACAAGAAACTCACGCCGCCGATATAGATCCACAGATACGCCGAGGCTTCGTCAAAGATGGAAGCGTCGGTGTTCATCAACGCCAAAAGCGGCTGTGTACCGACGATGCCGATCGCGGTGACGACCGCCGCGGTGACGACCATGGCGATCAGCGACGTATACGCGCAGGTGCGCACCTTGTTCATGTGCTTTTCCCCGAACAGATGCGACGCCACCACCGACACGCCGATGCCCGCGCCGCTTCCGAGTGCGATGAACACCACCGTGATCGGATAGGACACGCTGACCGCCGCAAACGACTGACTCGAACAGCATTGTCCGATGATCGCGCTGTCGACGATGGTATACAGTTGTTGGAAGATCATGGACAGCACCATCGGAACGGAAAACTTCAGCCACACGCGAAGCGGATCACCGACGGTCAAATCTTTTACAGCCATGATGCGTCATCACTTCTTTACTTTTAAAACTGGTTCCAAGCGGCGCAAAGCGCCTCCCATTCCGCTTGCACGATCGAAGCGTCTCGTCCGTCCTCAGCGACGATCGAGCGGTGGCTGTACAGTGCCGCACCATCCCACGCCGCCTCTTTTGCCACCTGCAACTGACGCGCCAGAATATCATCACGCTCGCTCCATTCCGCTGCGCCCGCACCGGCATAGGTGTCGCTCGTGAGTCCCGTTTTGTACGCCGCCAAGCCGACGTACATCGCCACCGATTCCGCACGGGGAAGCGCGTCCCAGCGCTCAAACTCCGTCAAAAACGGGGCGTATTGATGCGAAAATCCGAAGTACAACTGCGGACACAGGTAATCGACGTAACCGCTCACCGCCGCCCACGTTTTCACATCGGCATACTTTTCGCTAAAGTTTTTCTCAAGATCATAAGCAGGGCTGATGCCGAACACACACCCTTCCCGCCCGTGGCAGATATCGTACACCGCCGCGACCAGCCGATTCACCGCCGCACGCCGCCGATCGGCGACGGACAAGTGTCCGCCGCTTTGGCGATAGGCCGTGTAATCCGCTTCCTCAAACGCCGCGGGGGCGGCATCGGGTACCGCGCCCTCGGGATAAAAATAATCGTCAAACTGCACGCCGTCGATATCATAGTTCTCGACCAGTTCGCGCACCCCCGCCGTCACGGTCTCGTGAGTGGACGCGGCGGACGGGATGTAATACCATTTTCCGCCCGCCTCAAAAACATCCGTCGTCACCGCCCGCGACGCATCCGCGCCGATGCGATAGGGATTGACCCATGCGTGAAGCGTCATGCCGCGCGCGTGCGCCTCTTCGATTGCGACCTGCAACGGGTCACAGCCGTTTTCCGACAAGCGTGCCGCCGACGGATGCAACGGATACACCGTCGACGCATAATACGCGTCGCTGTTGGCGCGCACGTGAAAATACACCGTGTTTACACCGCGGCGCTGACAGTCCTCCATCCCGGCGGCGATCGCCGCACGGGGATCGGCGGATGAAAGCCACTCCTCCACCTCCATGTAGGGGATCCAGACCGCCTTAACAAACGCCGTCTCGGGTGCCGAGGGGGGCGAAGGGATATTCTCTTGCGGCGAGGGCGCTTCACACGCCGTCAACAACAGCAAACAACCGAGCAACCATGCCATCCAACGCTTCATTGTGCATCACCTCAAACATTGTAATCCTTTTGACGCGGGCGGTCAACCGTTCACAACCGCTTTTTTGACAAAATCCACCGAAATTTGCGGTGCAGTCGGTTGACAAACCCCGCCACGCGTACTAATATACATATATGAAAGGGTGGCGAAGCGTATGTGGATCGTGGCGCTCGGGATCTACCTTGCGGGGATCAATCTCGTTGCCGTGATCGTGACCTTGCGCGACAAGGCTGCGGCGCAAAAGCGGCGGCGCAGAACCCCCGAAGCGACGCTCCTGTGGATCGCCGCACTCGGCGGTGCATTGGCGATGTACATCACCATGAAAGCCGCTCATCACAAAACCCGAAAAATGAAATTTATGGTCGGCGTTCCGATCGCCCTCATCTCCCACATCGCCATCGCGGCGCTGTGGTGGTGCGGAGCAAACGGCATGATCGGCCTGTGAAACGAAAAGGAGTTGGATGCCCCCATGAAGTACGCTGTGACCGCGTGGAGCTACCATGCGACCGGACTGGATCTGTTCTCGATGGCCGATCACGCCAAGAAAGCCGGCTTTGACGCCTTTGAAGTGCTCGATCTGCCCTGCCCTGTCGAGGAGGCCATCGACTACGCCAAGCGTTTTCGTGCCCACTGCGACAAGCTCGGTCTTGAGATCGTGTCGGCGGCGGTGTTCGGCGATTTCCTCAACGGCTGTGACGGCGATCTGCAAGCGGAGATCGAGCGCCTTTGCCGCAAGGTGGACGTGGCGCACGCGCTCGGCTGCAAAAAAATGCGTCACGACGTGACCTGGCGCATCCCCGAAAGCATGGAGGGTGCGACGTTCGAGGACGTGCTGCCCCGTTTGGCGGAAGGCGCGCGCGCCGTCACCGAATACGCCGCCACGCTCGGTATTCGCACCATGACCGAAAACCACGGTCAGATCGCGCAGGGCTATCGCCGCATGAAGCAACTGATCGAAGCGGTCAACCACGAAAACTACGGTGCGCTCATCGACATGGGCAACTGCACCTGGATCGACGACGAGCCGGTCGAGTTTGTGCGCGAGATGATGCCCTATGCGTTCCACGTGCATTGCAAAGACGTGCTGATCTTCCCCGCCGGCACCGACAAGGACGAGTGCTTCTCGCCGTCGGTCAGCGGTTGTCCGCGCCGTCCCACCGTCGTGGGTCACGGTCACGTCGACGTGAAGGCGTGCCTTGCGGAAGTGAAGAAAGCCGGATACGATGACGTGCTGGTCGTCGAATTTGAGGGTCCCGAGATGCCGCTCAACGCCATCGAAGTGTCGCTTGCCAACGTCAAGCGCTACTGGGAATCCGTGTAAATCGAAGATTTTAGCGAAGTCCATCGGTAAAACTACCGATGGACTTCTTCTTTTTCTATACAAATTCACGAAAATGATGATTTTTTCAAAAAAAGGACTAGCTTTTTTGTGAAAATGGGTGTATAATGACCGAGTAAAGGAATCCTAATTCCTGACTATTTTAAAAGGAGGAAACTCTATCATGAAAAAAGCTCTGAGCATTATCCTGAGCGTTGCCATGCTGATGACCGTCGCGCTGTCGATGTTCGTCGTGCCGGCTTCTGCTGAGGACCCGGTTCACACCTACGAGATGATGAATCCGGCCTGGATCGCTGAGGGTGCCGAGAACGTCACCGTCAATGAGGACGGCACCTGGACCGTGACCGGCAACATCGGTATCGCTCCCGATCCCGCTCCCACGCTGGACTACACCGTCTACTACAACATCATCCAAAAGTGGACCTCTGTCGGCGGCGGCGTGAAGGTCACCGTTCTCGACCGTGACCCGAACGGTGTCTACGAAGACCACTGGATCAACCTGTACGGCCAATGGGTCGGCGGCGAGTTCTTCCCCGAAGGCGAGACCAACCAGACCAACAGCATTAAGAGCGTGTTTGACTGGTGCACCGCGAATCTGGGTTGGGGCAACACCAACAACCAGTTCACCGTCCGTGCGGTCTACATTGAGCCCGAAGCGGGCGCGACCGTGACCCTCGAGTCCATCGCGTTCAACGACGGCATCTATGACTATCAGCTCGGCACGGAGACCCCGACCTTCGAGTACGACAACCAGACCCTGATCGCTCCGAAGGATGCGGACATTTGGGAACAGATCCCGGTTTCCGGCTCGCTGGTCAACATCACCTATGACACCGAGAAGCTCGTGCTCGGCAATACCAACGGTGCTTGGCCCAGCGTCTTCCTCGACTTCGCGACTCCTTATGTCGTCAACGAAGAGTCGATGATCTATGCGGACTTCTCCATCGAGAAGGGCGCGAAGACCACCATCTACCTGTTCTTCGGCCAGGCAACCTGCAACGAGTTCGACAACGGCGCGTACGGCGTTGTGCACTATGAGCTCGGCGCGGAAGTGGCTGCCGGTAACTACAAGGGCTACGTCAACATCGTTGATATGCTCCCGACCGACGAAGCGGCTCGTGCGGCTTGCTACAACGCGGACGGCGATCTGACCATCACCGGTATCAAGATCTTCGCTACTTCTGAAGCTGAAGGTGCGATGGATCCCGCGGTCACCATCCGTAACCTCGACCTCCTCACCCAGGCTGAGGCGAACGAAGACGTCCTGATGGGCGACATGAACGGCGACGGCGACCTGAACACCATGGACGCTCTGCTCCTGTTCGGCGGCATCAACGGCGCTCGTGAGCTGACCGAAGCCCAGCAGGCGGTGGCGGACTACACCGGCGACGGCAACGTCAACATGATGGACGCTCTGCTCCTCTTCAAAGCGGTGTCGGGCGGCTAATCGTCATTTGACAATCGAACAAGTCATCTAACAAGAACCCCGATGAAGGACACTTCATCGGGGTTCTTTCTTTGTGCCTTTAGATAGAAATAAGCCCCCGGCTATGCCGGGGGATAAAGAAAGCTTTAGCGAGAAAAGCCTTCCCCTTGAGGGGAAGGTGGCATTTGCGAAGCAAATGACGGATGCACCCCAGGGTGGTCTCTCTTGACGATTCGCGTCAATTCACCTTCCGGTGTCGCCGCCGAAGGCGGCGCGGGTGTTTGCGGGGTTTCATAACGGACGCTGACGCGTCGGGCACCTCATCAGTCTCGCCTGC